>JANXUV010000020.1 GCA_025356085.1 Betaproteobacteria bacterium | reverse complement strand
CATGCAGCCGAAGGAGAAGGGCCCGGACGGCGTCCCCGAGCTGCCGCTGCGGCCGTCGTTCTTCGACACGCTGTCCGACGGCGCCGAGGGCGCGGTCAAGGACGCGCGCGAGCTGATGACCAGCCTGAACAGCCTGCTCACGCCGGAAAATCGCAAGATCCTCGCCAACACGCTGGTTTCGCTGGAGCGCACCAGCGCGAACCTGGAATCCGCCTCGGCCAGGCTGCCGGCCACGATTGCCCGTGTCGACTCCTGGCTGTCGGATGAAAACCGCAAGCTTGCCGTCGGCGCTCTGGAAGGCGTGAACGAATCCGCCAAGGAGCTGCCGGGGTTGACGCGCGAGCTGAACTCGCTGGTAAAGGAAGGGCGCGAGGTGGTGGCGCAGGTCGGACGGCTTTCGGTGGAAGTGCATGGCGCGGCCGGAACGGTGCGCGAGGACTCGCTGCCGCGCGTCAACACGCTGGCTGAATCGCTCGATCGCAGCTCGCAGCGCTTCGGCCACCTTTCCCTGCAGCTCGACCGCGATCCGCAGAGTCTCATCTACGGCCGCAAGCCCGGCAGGCCCGGGCCCGGCGAAGCGGGGTTTAAATGAATCGCAGCGCTTTTCTTGCTCTGGCAATGGCCCTCGGCGGCTGCGGCGGCGCCGCCGCGCCGGAGCCGAGGATGTTCGATCTCGGACTGGATGCGCCGGCGGCGATTCCTGCCGTGCGCATCGGCGCGGTGCGCGCGACGGCGCCGTTCGACGAGGGCGACATGCAGTACCGCCTCGCCTACCGCAGCGCTTCTGAAATCGCCCCCTATGCCGGCAGCCGCTGGGCCGCGGCGCCGGCGGATCTGTTCCGCAAGCAGCTGCAGCGCGCGGCGGCTGCGGGCGAAGGCAAGTGCATTCTCTCGGTCGAAATCCAGGAATTCAGCCAGGTCTTCTCTTCCGCCACGGAAAGCGCCGCACGGGTCGAACTGCGGGCGCTGCTGTCCCCCGGCGCGCACCCGAAGCAATTCGCGGTCACCGAAAGCGGCGCCGGCACGGACGCGGTCAGCGGGGCTGCTGCGCTCGCGCGCGCCGCGAACCGCGCGGTGGGCGAGATCGGCGCCTGGGTCGCCGCGCAACCGGCCTGCCGGTAGCACTCGCCGAAGTTCCTTATCTATTTCCGCTTTCGACCCAAAGCGGACGTTCCTGGCTCAACGACTATCGCGGGGCCCACGGCTTCCCCTACTCTAGGCATGTTCAGCGAGAAGACACTAAGTTAAAGACTGTACTTTGCTCCTAGAACGGATAGGAAAGTCTGTCCGCCCCTGGCCGCCGCGCCGCACGCTTTGCCTATTCACTCGCTCCCCGGCCCCGGTGTGACGGTGCACATTGGCGCTTACGTCGCGTCACGGGCCGCTTTTGGTAGGAACCTTGCAACTGACCTTGCGAGCAGGCGGGCGATAACGAGAAGGATGACGCCGAACAGCGCGAACTCGGCGAGCCGGCGCTCTGCTTGCATCATGACTGCCCGAAACGAGGTTTCACGCATCGCCTCGTCGCCTGCGACCGCCTGGGCAATGCCGGCCAAGGGGCCAAGCCTCGTCCAGTTCGTGCGACGGTAGGGGTTGAACAAGGAATAGTCGCCGGCGCGGAACTCTTCCGCGAGCGAGGTGCGCTGGTCGGGCAGCAACGCCCGGATCTCCTCGATGCCCAGGAGCCGGCCATCACGCGGGCTTGGAAAGCCGTGCCCACCGAGGGGATCGATCAGCACCCAGCGCTGGTCATCATCCTGCGCCTCGACCATGATGTGTTTGGCACCTCCAGCGACGACGTTGACCTGGAGGATCCGGAACGGGTGTCCGCGAGAGATCAGGATTGTGGCGATGGCAGCAGCAGCGGCACCGCAGTCCCCTCCGATAAGAAGGTAGTCGGCATCCGTGAAAAGCGGCCACGGCGCGGCGTTTCCGACCGGGCCGTAGTCGTCGACGTATCGAAACCGGGAAGCAATGCGGCGCGCGACCTCCATTGTGTCGGCGACCCGCAGTCGCTGCGGCATGCCCGCCTCGATTGGAGCAGACAGCATCGAAACTCGATGCTCTCGCGCAAGCCCGAGCGCAAAGACGACGGCCAGTCCGATCAGAAGGCCGAGATACGCCCGGTCGAGGAGGTTCGTATTGCGGCGTTCTTTCACGTGGACCATGAGTACATGGACAGATAGGAGATTCTATCGGCCCCTGGCCGCTCCGCGCCACCAGTTGCAACCCGCCGGTTAGGTGGGCAAACTTGCCCGGCGAGGGATACGAGAGAACCGCCGGGACAAGCGGCACATTTCACTGAACAGGGGAGACCATGAAGAAAACCACCGCTCTGTCGGCGCTGCTCATTTGGGCATTCGCCGCGTCCGCCGTATTCGCACAATCCCTGCCTATCGCCAAGCCCGAAGAAGTCGGCCTCTCCTCCGAAAAACTAGCCCGCCTCACTGAAGTCGTCAAAGGCGAAATCGCGAAGGGACGCTACCCCGGCGCGGTGGGCCTCGTGGCCCGTAAGGGCAAGATTGCCTACTTCGAAGCGCTCGGCGTGCGCGACCCGGCCACAGGCGCGCCGATGACGAAGGACGCGATCTTCCGCCTCTACTCGATGACGAAGCCATTCGTCTCGGTGGCGGCAATGATGCTGGTGGAGGATGGCCGCCTGCTGCTCGGCGACCCGGTGTCGAAGTACCTGCCGAAGCTCAAGGGCCTGCAGGTCAGCGTGCCGCGCGCGGATCCCGTTTCCGGACGCGTGACCTACGCGCTGGTGCCCGCCGAGCGCGAGATGACGATCCAGGACCTGCTGCGCCACACCTCGGGCTTGGCCTACGACTTCACCAACCACACCGGCGTGAAGGAGGCCTACGCCAAGGAAGGCGTGACCTGGGACGGCGTCACGCCGGCCGAGCAGATCGAGCGCCTGGCCAAGGCGCCGCTCGCGCACCAGCCCGGCACCGCGTGGGAGTACAGCCTCTCGACCGACGTGCTCGGGCGCGTGATCGAGGCGGTGAGCGGAAAGAGCCTCGGCGAGGTCCTGCAGGAGCGCGTCTTCGCGCCGCTGCGCATGACCGACACGGCTTTCGTCGTCCCCGCGGCCAAGATTCCACGCATGGCGCAACCGTTCCCGAAGGACCCGGTAAGCGGTCAGGAGGTGAAGCTGCTCGACGTCACTGTGGCGCCCAAGAACGACGCCGGCGGCGCAGGCACCGCGGGCACGGCGATGGACTACGCGCGCTTCTCGCAGATGCTCCTCAACGGCGGCCAGCTCGAGAAGACGCGGCTGCTCGGCCGCGCCACGGTGGCGCAGATGACCTCGGACCACCTGGGCAGCGACATCAAGGTCGTCTCGCCGGTGCTCGCGCGCGGCTACGGCTTCGGCCTGGGCTTCGCGGTGCGCAGGGAAACCGGCCTCAACACGATGACCGGCTCGCAAGGCGAATACCGCTGGGGCGGCGCAGGCGGCACTGCGTTCTGGGTCGATCCCAAGGAGCAGATGGTGGTGGTCTGGATGGCGCAGGGCCAGCCCGGCCCGCGCCGCAATGAAGACCGCGAGCTCTTCCGCAACCTCGTGCAGGCGGCGATCGTAGATTGAGCAGCTCCGGGGCGGTTAGCGATGCAGGTAAATTCCGACGGCGTTCCCGATCCGCTTATCTATGAAGCGATTGAAAAAGCGGTCCGTTGGCACACGGAACACAATGACCGCTAACGACGGCGGGCTCAACCGGTCATTCTCACAAATGGTCGAGTCAGGTAAGTTTCTTTAGCCGGTAGATCATTTCCAACGCCTCGCGCGGCGTGAGCTCGTCCGGGTTGGTTGACTGCAGAGCATCGCGCAGTTCGTCTATCTCCGACGCTTTCTTTTCTTCGGGTTTTGCGAACAGGTCGTTCTGGCCGTTGCGCTGCAGGCTCTGCTGCTCCAGCATCTCCAGGTATTTCTTCGCCTGCCGAATCGCCGGCTTCGGCACACCGGCGAGCGCCGCCACCTGCAGGCCGTAGCTGCGGTCAGCGGGGCCTTCCTCGACCGCGTGCAGGAAGACGATGGTGTCCTTGTGCTCGACCGCGTCCAGGTGGATGTTGGCGACTTGCCGGTACTCCTGCGCGAGCGCGGTGAGTTCGAAGTAGTGGGTAGCGAACAGCGTCAATGCACGGTTCTTCTCGACCAGGTGCCTGGCGATCGCCCAGGCGAGCGCCAGGCCGTCGAACGTCGAGGTGCCGCGGCCGATCTCGTCCATCAGCACCAGGCTGGCTGCGGTGGCGTTATGCAGGATGTTGGCGCTTTCGGTCATCTCCACCATGAACGTGGAACGCCCGCCCGCGAGGTCGTCGGAAGCGCCGACGCGCGTGTAGATCTGGTCGATCGGCCCGATGCGCAGGCTCTTCGCCGGCACGAAGCAGCCGGTGTGCGCGAGCAGCGCGATGAGCGCCACCTGGCGCATGTAGGTGGACTTGCCGCCCATGTTCGGGCCGGTCACCAGCAGCAGCTGGCGCGCGGCCGAAAGCCGGCAGTCGTTGGCGATGAAAGGATCGACCAGGGATTCGACGACAAGATGCCGGCCCGCTTCGATGTCGACCGCCGTTTCGGCGATGAAAGCCGGCCGCGCATAGTTTTTTCTTGAGGACACGGAAGAAAAACAGGCCAGCACGTCCAGCTGCGCCAGCGCGGCGGCGATTGTTTGAAGCTTTTTTATGGAAGACTTCAGTTCATCAAGGATGCTTTCATACAAATTCTTTTCAAGTGCGAGCGAGCGGTCGCGCGCCGACAGCGCCTTGTCCTCGAACACCTTCAGTTCCGGAGTGATATAGCGCTCGGCGTTTTTCAGCGTCTGCCGGCGCCGGTAGTCTTCCGGAACCTTCTCCGTCTGTGCGTTGGTGACCTCGATGTAGTAGCCGTGGACGTGGTTGTAGGCGACCTTGAGGTTGGGAATGCCGGTTCTGTCTCTTTCCTTTTTTTCCAGAGAAATTAAAAACTCGCCTGCATTCGTCTGCAGGCCCCGCAGTTCATCGAGTTCGGCAGAGTAGCCGTCTGCGATGACGCCGCCGTCGCGCAGCATGGAGGAGGGCTCCGCCGCGATGGCTTTCGACAGCAACTGGAAACACGCCTCCGGAGTCTGGATTTCCTCGGCGAGCTTTTTCAAAAGCGCGGCGGAAGATGGAACCTCCGGCCGCAGCTCGGCGAGCAACCCCAGGCTTTCCCTGAGGCCGGAAAGGTCCCGCGGCCGGGCGTTTTTCAGCGCGATGCGAGAAGCGATGCGTTCGACGTCCGCGAATTTGCGGAGAATGGCTTGAATGTCCGGGGAGGCTTTTCCGAGCGACTCAACGGCATCATTGCGCTCGCCCAGCACCGCATGATCCCTGAGGGGATGGTGCAGCCAGTGGCGCAGCAATCGGCTGCCCATGCCGGTCGCGCATTCGTCCAGTAGCGAGAACAGCGTCGGCGCCGGCTCGCCGCGCAGCGTCTCGGTGATTTCCAGGTTGCGCCGCGTCGCCGCGTCCATGCGCAGGTACTCACCCGCGCGCTCGGCGCGCACCCCGACGACGTGGGCGAGCGCCTGGCCTTGGGTCTTCTTCGCGTAGTCCAGCAACGCGCCGCAGGCGGCGATCGCCGGTTCCATGTCCTCGATGCCGTAGCCGCTCAAGCTGCTGGCGCCGAGTTGCTCGAGCAGCCGCTTCCGGCCGGCTTCGAATTCGAAGTTCCAGGCGGGCAGCCGGGTGACCGTATAGCCGGGCAGTTCCAGCCCGTCCGAGGCGAGTATTTCGGCCGGCGCGATGCGGCGCAGCTCATTCTCGAGCGATTGCGGCACGATCTCGGCCACGCGCAATTCGCCGCTTGCGACCGAAAGCCAGGCAAGCCCGATCGCAGATTTGACCGGATGAATCGAAAGCAGAACATTCTCGGACTTCTCATCCAGCAGCGCGGGATCCGTCAGCGTGCCCGGCGTGACGATGCGCGTCACCGCGCGCTCGACCGGTCCCTTGGCGGTGGCGACGTCGCCCACCTGCTCGCAGATCGCCACCGATTCGCCCAGCTTCACCAGCTTGGCGAGGTATTGCTCCACCGAATGCACCGGCACGCCCGCCATCTTCACCGGCGCGCCCGCCGACTGGCCGCGCGCGGTCAGCGTGAGATCGAGCAGCCGCGAGCCTTTCTCGGCGTCGTCGTAGAACAATTCATAGAAATCCCCCATCCGGTAGAACATCAGGATGTCCGGGTTCTGCGCCTTCAGGCGCAGGTACTGCTCCATCATGGGGGTGTGCGGGGCCGTCATGCTGCGGCCCGCATTATTACCCACAACCCCGCTAACATTGGGTCTCTCTCCCGATTCCCTGGAAGGCATCATGAAAGTGGGCGGCAAGCGCACGCTTGTCATTCCGCCCGAGCTCGGCTACGGCAATCGCGGCGCGGGCGGGGTCATCCCGCCGAACGCGACGCAGGTGTTTGACGTCGAGCTGCTCGACGTCAAGTAGGCGACAGCCCTAGCCGCTGTTGCGCAGGCCGGCGGCGATGCCGTTGATGGTGAGGTGGATGCCGCGCTGCACCCGGTCGTCCGACTGGCCGCTGCGGTGGCGCCGCAGCAATTCCAGTTGCAGGTGGTTGAGCGGGTCGAGGTAGGGCAGGCGGTCACGGATAGAGCGCGCCAGCGCCGGGTTGTCGGCGAGCAGGGATTCCTGGCCGGTGATCGCCTGCACCGCCTTCACCGTGCGCTGCCATTCGTCGCGGATGCGCCCGAACACGGCTTCACGCAGGGTCGCGTCCGGCACCAGCTCGGCATAGCGCGATGCCACGGCAAGGTCGCTCTTGGCGAGCACCATTTCCATGTTGGAGATGACGGTGCGGAAGAACAGCCAGTCGCGGTACATGTCGTGCAGGGTTTTCATGCCGCGGGGTTTCTCCGCGCACCAGGTCTCGATGGCGGTGCCGAAGCCGTACCAGCCCGGCAGCATCAGCCGGCACAGGCTCCAGCTGAACACCCAGGGAATGGCGCGCAGGTCCTCGATGCGCGGCGAAGCGGTGCGCGAGGCGGGGCGGCTGCCGATGTTCAGGTCGGCGATTTCCGCCACCGGGGTCGAAGCGCGAAAGTATTCGGCGAAGCCCGGCGTTTCATAGACCAGGGAGCGGTAGGCGGCGAAGGATCGCTCGGACAGCGATTCCATGACCGGATCGAATTTGCGGTCCTGCTCATTGCTGCCGGCGTCCGTGAAACTCGCTTCCAGCGTCGCGGCGACCAGCGTTTCCAGGTTGCGCCGGCCGACATCGCGATCCGCATATTTGCTGCCGATGATCTCGCCCTGCTCGGTGAGGCGGATTGCGCCATCCACCGCGCCGGCGGGCTGCGCGCGGATCGCGTCGTAGGCGGGGCCGCCGCCGCGGCCGACGGTGCCGCCGCGGCCATGGAACAGCCGCAGGCGCACGCCTGCGTCGCGGTGCAGCTCCACCAGCAGGCGTTCGGCCTTGTGCAGCGACCAGTTGGCGGTGAGATAGCCGCCGTCC
>JANXUV010000009.1 GCA_025356085.1 Betaproteobacteria bacterium | reverse complement strand
CGGCGTTGCTGTGGAACGGCTTCAACTCGATTCACGCGCACGACCTGTCGCAGTCGGATCATGTGCTGACGGCGCTGCCGCTGTTCCACGTCGGCGGGCTGAACAACCAGACGCTGCCGGCGCTGCTGGCCGGCGCCACGGTCACCCTGCACCGCCGCTTCGATCCGGGCCAGTGGCTGGCCGACGTCGCGAAGCGACGCCCGACGGTCTCGCTGCTCGTACCGGCCACCTTGCAGGCGGTGATCTCCCATCCGGCCTGGGCGAGCACGGATCTCACTTCTCTCAAGATGCTGAACGCGGGTTCGATGGTGATTCCGGATTCGATGATCCGTGCCTTCCACGAGCGTGGCATTCCGGTCGCGCAGATCTACGGCTGCACCGAGACCGCGCCGATCGCCGTGGTGCTGCTCAAGGAAGACGCGATCCGCAAGCTCGGCAGCACCGGCAAGCCCGCGCCGCACTGCGAAGTGAAGCTGGTGGACGGAGAGATCTGGGTGCGCGGACCGAACGTGATGCGCTGCTATTGGAACGACCCGGCCAGCACCGCCGCGGCGCTGACCCCGGACGGCTGGTTCAAGACCGGCGATCTCGCGCGCATCGACGACGAAGGCTACTACTGGATCATGGGCCGCTCGAAGGACGTGATCATCTCGGGCGGCGAAAACATCTACCCCGCCGAGCTGGAAAACGTGCTGGCGGATTGCCCGGCGATTGCGGAGGCCGCGGTAATCGGCGTTGAGGATGCGAAATGGGGAGAAGCAGCGTGTGCCTGCGTGGTGTTAAAAGAAAATATCGATGAACAAACTGTACTGAGTCTGTTTCGGGATCGCCTTGCCAAATTCAAGCATCCCCGCCGGGTGGTGTTTCTCGACCAGCTGCCCAAAAACGCAATGGGAAAAGTGCAGAAATTCGAACTCAAGAAAAAGCTGAAGGAGATCGCATGAGCGCTTACGAAGACCTGACCTATGAAACGAAGGACGGCGTGGCGGTGATTTCACTGAACCGGCCGCAGGCCCTGAACGCCTTCACCGCGGCCATGGGCGCGAGCCTCAAGCAGGCCGTCGCCGATGCTGTCGACGACGACGCGGTGCGCGTCATCGTGCTAACCGGCGCGGGTCGCGGCTTTTGCGCCGGCGCTGACATGAACGTGCTGCAGAACATCCCCGCCGGCGGCCGGGTCACGCCGCTGCCCGACGTGAAGTTCGATTTCTATTCCGGCCTCGGGCCCGATGTCGGGCCGCACTACGCCGGCCGCTTCGGCTACCTGCTGCAGGCGCGCAAGCCGGTGATCGCGGCGATCAACGGCCCCGCGGCGGGCCTCGGCCTGGTGCTCGCGCTCTACGCCGACATCCGCTTCGCGGGCAGCGAAGCCAAGCTCATTACCTCCTTCTCGCAGCGTGGCCTGATCGCCGAGCATGGCATCAGCTGGCTGCTGCCGCGGCTGGTGGGGCCGGCGCACGCGCTCGAGCTGCTGTATTCGGCGCGCAAGCTGGGCGCCGCCGAAGCCGAGCGCATCGGTATGATCAACAGGGTATTCCCGCAGGAAACCTTCATGGCCGACGTCCTTGCCTACGCGCGCACGCTGGTGCAAACCGTGTCGCCGCGCTCGACGGCGGTGATGAAGGCGCAGATCTGGAAGGCGCTGCACCAGAATTTCAACGAAGCGCTGGCGCTCGCCGACGAGGAGATGCGCAAGAGCTTCGCCAGCGCCGATTTCAAGGAAGGCGTCGCACACTACGTGGAAAAGCGGACGCCGGCGTTCACCGGGACCTAATGGCGTCCTACCTACGCCTGCGGCAGATCTGCCTGGTCGCGGCCGACCTGGCTGGCGAGGCGGCGCGCATCCGCAAGCATCTCGGCCTCGAGGAGTGCTACCGCGACGCCAACGTCGGCAAGTACGGGCTGGAAAACGTGCTCTTCCCCGTCGGCACCAGCTTCATCGAAATCGTTTCGCCAACCCGCCCCGGCACCGCCGCGGGCAGGTTCCTCGAGCGCCACGGCGGGCGCTACGGCTATATGGTGATCCTGGATTGCGATGATCCCGAGCGGCGGCAGGCTCACGCCGCGTCGCTGGGCGTTCGCACCGCAAACCTCATCGAGTACGGCGACTACCTTGGCGTGCAGCTGCATCCGAAGGACACCGGCGCGGCGATGATCGAATTCAACCGCACCGTCGGCGGCAAGGATCCAATGGGCCCCTACGCCCCCGCGGGACCGGATTGGCAGCGTGCGATCCGCGGCGGTGTCATGCGGGCGGTAGAGATCGAGTGCCCTGACCCCGCCACACTGGCCTCTCATTGGGGGAAAATTCTGGAACGTCCGGTCAAATCGGAAACGATCGCGCTTGATGCAGGTGAAATCCGTTTCCTTCCTGGCGCGGAGTCGGTATTTGCCGGCGTAGTACTCGAAGCCGCGACGTCTTCCACCATCGAGATCAGCGGTGTTCGCTTCCGCCTAGTCGACGCGTAGCTCGACTGCGCCAAGGCCGCCCGCTTCGAATCGCACCAAGTCGCCGGCCTTCGGGAATTTCGAAGTCACCAGGCTGCCGGTAATCACCACGTCGCCGCGCCACAGGCCAACGCCGCGCGCGGCGAGGTTGTTGGCGATCCAGACCAATGCATCCAGCGGATGTCCCATGACGTCGCGGCCGTGCCCTTCCCCCACGTTCTGGCCGTTGATGAAAGCGGTTCCCTTGAGCGCGGCGAGATCGATACCTTTCCAGTCCGCCACGGGCTTGCCGAGAACCGCGCCTTCGTTCCAGGCGTTGTCGGCGACCAGTATCAGCGCGTTGTCCTTCAGCTTCGTGTAATCGGCGTCGCGGTCGTCCGCCAGCTCCAGCGCCGGCATCACGGCGCCGACCGCCTGCGCGATCCGCGCGCGATCGTAGGGTGCATCGATCACCGGCAGGTCCTCGGCCATTTCGAAGGCGATCTCGAATTCGACGATCAGGTGCACAAAGTCGGCGGCGCGAATACTCGTGTCGCCGCGGTGGATCGTCGCATCCAGCATGTCGCCGGCGATCGAATCGTTCAAGCCGACCATGGCACGCATCGCCGGCGTGGTGAGCGCGATCTTGTAGCCGGTCACCTGGCCCAGCGTCGCCGAGCGCAGCGCGACGTACTCGGTCTGGATCAGGTAGGCCTCGGCAAGATTGTGCGGCACGAGCTCGGCCGGCAGCGGCGCGAAGCGCTCGTTCGCCTGGTGCGCCTGGAACAGCCATTCGGCGGCTTTCTTCATGCCAACCCCAGGAAACGGCGCGCGTTGCCGGCCAGCAGCTTGGCGCGCGCCGCCTGGCTCAGCCCCTGCATGTCGCGCAGCAGCTTGCCGACGCGTAGCTCGCCGAGCGGGAACGGATAGTCCGAACCGAGCATCACGCGATCCTCCCCCATGGTGTCGACCAGCAGCCGCAGCGCGCGCGCGTCAAACACCGCGCTGTCGACGTAGAAGCGATCAAGGTAATGGCTGGGCGGATGCTTCGAGACGCCGCGCGCGAGGTCGCGGTTATGCCAGGCATTCTCCAGCCGCCCGAGCAGGAAGGTGAAGCTGCCGCCGCCGTGCGCGAAGCAGATGCGCAGGTTCGCCGGCAGCCGGTCGAAGCCGCCCCCGAGGATCAGCGCGACGATGGAGAGCTGCGTCTCGGCGGGCATCGATACCGTCCAGCCCATCATCCAGCGCGCGGTGCGCGCGCCGCCCATCATGTCCCAGGGATGCACCAGCACCGCGGCGCCTTCGGCCGCGCAGTGCTGCAGGAAGACGACGATGCCCTCGTCGTCAAGGTCGCGGTCGCCGACATGGTTGCCGATCTGCACGCCGAGGTGGCCGGAACGCATCGCGCGCGATAGTTCCCGGCACGCGGCGTCGGTATCCTGCAGCGGCACCTGGCAAAGCGTCTTTAATCTGCCCTTGCCTTGCGAGGCGAGTTCCAGGCCCGCGTCGTTGAACGTCTGCGCGCAGTAGAGCGCCTGCGCCACGGGCCGTGCGTAGGCAAACAACACCGGTGTCGAGCACATCACCTGCAGGTCGACGCCATCGTGGTCCATCTCCTCCAGGCGCTTGCCCGCGTCCCAGCAGGCCGAATAGACGGGGCGGAATTCCTTGTCGCCGAGCATCACCATCGCCTTGCCGCCGCCCAGGTGCTTCATCGACGGCCAGTCGCTGCCGCCGAAGCGCTTGCCGAGGTCCTCCCACTCGCGCGGGAAGAAATGGCTGTGCATGTCGATGGTGTTCATCATGATGTCTTGCCGGGATGGACGTGGCCGCAGGATGGGCATTTCCTTGAGCTCGAATAGAAAGCCTCGAACAGCGGCGGCAGGTCGTCAACGATGTTTTTCACATTCACTTCGACGCGATGGACCCGTACCCGGCATTTCGGGCAGTACCACTCGAAACCGTCGTCGACGCCTTGCGGCCGGACCTTTTCGACCACCAGCCCGACCGAACCCGGCTCGGGACGCTGCGGGGAATGGCGCACGTGGCCTGGCAGGAGCAGTACTTCGCCCTCGTGGATCGGCACGTCGCGCGGATGCCCGTCCTCCAGGATGCGCAGCACCATGTTTCCGCGCAGTTGGTAGAAGAACTCCTCGTAGGGGTCGTCGTGGTAGTCGCTGCGGGCGTTCGGACCGCCCACCACCATCACGATCAGGTCGCCGGCTTCCATGAAGACCTGCTGGTTGCCGACCGGCGGCTTGAGCAGGTGGGCATGCCGGTCAATCCACTGCGCGAAATTGAACGCCGCGAGCGCCATGCGCCCATTTTACTCATTGCGCAAAGCACCGAGTTGGCACAGTATTGGGGAACGGCATGGCAAATCTGAACCCGCTCAAATACTGCTTCCACGGGCAACACTCACGGCCCAGGGCCACCTTCCGCACCCTTCCCGGGGTGAAGAACAA
>JANXUV010000230.1 GCA_025356085.1 Betaproteobacteria bacterium | reverse complement strand
CGGGAGTCGACGACCGATGCGGTGTCGGTGCCCATGCGGCAGGTCGAGGTCGGATGGAACACGGTTTCGCCCGACTGGCGCGCCACGGCGAGCAGGTCCTCGTCGCTGCGCACCTCCGCCCCCGGAAACTCCTCCTTGACGATGTAGCCGGCCAGAGGCGGCGCCGCCGCGATGCGCCGGATCAGCTTCAGGCCCTCCACCATCACGCGGCGGTCGTTCTCCGCGCCGAGAAAGTTGTACTGGATCGCCGGCGCCGCGCGCGGATCCGCCGAGCGGATTTCGACCGAGCCGCGCGATTCCACCTGCAGCTGCGATACCGACAGCGTGAAGCCCGAGAACGGATGCAGCACCCCGCCGCGCTTGGCGGTGGAGAAATTGATGAAATAGATCTGCGCGTCCGGCCGCTTCAATTCGGGGCGCGTGCGCACGAAGGCCGCGCCCTGGCCGGCGCTGATGGTGAGCGGGCCGCGCCGCCGCAGCAGGTAATCCAGGCCGACCTTCGCCTGCCGCCACAGGCTGGCCATGTCGTCGTTCAGCGTGATCGGCCGGTTGCAGCGCCAGAAGGTGCGGCAGTAGAAATGGTCCTGCAGGTCGGCGCCGACACCCGGCGCATCGAGCACCAGCGGGATGCCGTGCTTCTCCAGCAGCGCGCGCGGTCCGACGCCCGAGAGCTGCAGCAGCTGCGGCGAATTGAAGGAACCACCGCTGAGAATGATTTCGCGGCTTGCCTTCGCCTGCAATTGCCTTCCGCCCCTGCTGTACTCGACCGAAGAAGCTTTCTTTCCTTCAAACAGGATTCTTGTCGCGAGCGCATCCGTCTCCACGGTCAGGTTCGGCCGGCGCTCGGCTGGCCGCAGGTAGGCGACCGCGCTGCTGCTGCGCCGGCCGTTGCGCATCGTCGCCTGGTAGTAGCCGGTGCCCTCCTGGCGCTCGCCGTTGAAGTCGTCGTTGCGCGGAATGCCGAGCGAGGCCGTGGACTCGATGAACGCATCGGCCAGCTCATGCCGCTCGAGGTCCGCCACGCCGAGCGGGCCGCCGGCGCCGTGCAGCGCACTCGCGCCGCGGCTCTGGTCCTCGCATTTCATGAAATAGGGCAGCAGTTCGGCGTGCGACCAGCCCGGCACCTCCCAGGCGTCGAAATCCTCGGCCTGGCCGCGAATGTAGACCAGCCCGTTGATCGAGGAAGATCCGCCCAGCACCTTGCCGCGCGGCGTGAAGATGCGACGGCCGTTCAGTTCCGGCTCGGGCTCCGAGTCGTAGGCCCAGTTGACGTCGCGGCGCGCGAACAGCTTGCCGTAGCCAAGCGGGATGTGAATCCAGGGATCGGTGTCGCGCGGGCCCGCCTCCAGCAGCAGCACGCGCGTCGCAGAGTCGGAGGAAAGGCGGTTGGCGAGCACGCAGCCCGCCGATCCGGCGCCGACGATGATGTAGTCGTACTGTCCGTACGTTCCCGCCACGGGGCGCGTCAGCGCGGCGGCTGGATGTGCATGCCGCCGTCGACGAAAATGGTTTCGCCGGTGGTCTGGCGCGCGCCTTCAATAAGCCAGACGATGGTCTCGGCGATGTCCTCGGGCCGCGCGTAGTCCTTCAGCGGCACCATCGCCGAGTAGTGCTCTGCGGCCTTGTTGGCCCCGGCCGCGCCGAGCGCGTTCGACTGCCAGGGCGTATCCACGTAGCCGGGGCAGACCGCGTTCACGCGCACCTCGGGGCCGAGCACGCGCGCGAGCGAGAAAGTGAGCGAATTCAGCGCCGCCTTGGAGGCGCCGTAGGCGATCGAGGAGCCGGTGCCGAGCAACGAGGCGACCGACGACACGTTGACCACCGCGCCCCTGTTCGCCTTCAGCGCCGGCGCGCAGGCGCGCGCCATCTGGAACGGCCCGACCACGTTGAGCCGGTAGATGCGCAGGAAATCGTCGGCTGACAGTCCATCGAGGTCGGCGTGCTTGACGAATTTGGTGGTGCCGGCGTTGTTCACCAGCGCATCCACGCGGCCCCATTTGTCCAGCGCGGCCTTGACCAGCTTGCGGCATTCGGCGTCGTCGCCGACATCGGCTTGCACGAGGATGGAGCCCGGACAGTTTTTCTGAACCTGTTCGGCTTTTTCTTTGCTTTTGGAGTAATTGATCAACACGGACCAGCCGCGCTTTGACAGCTCGACGGCGGTTGCAGCGCCGATTCCGGAACCAGAACCGGTAATGATCGCGACTTTGTCCATACGTTTCATACGGTAGCCACCGGGGTTGCGGGTGAACCTACGGCGCCCGGCAGCCTGAGCGGCGGGGCGGTGAGGAGGAAGCGGTTGCGCTTGTGCTCGCGCAGCCAGCCGGCGAGCGGCGTGAAATACCAGAGTTCGCCGAGGTGGATGCCGTTCTTGAACAGGCAGTGCTGGTGCAGCGGCAGCATGGCGTGCGTGGTGGTTTTCCACGGCGCGGCGTTGAAAAGCTCCACCGCGTAGTTATCGGCGGCGAGCACGGAGAGCCCGCTGTCCGAGATCCATTGCAGCAGTTTCTCGTCCCGGCCATCGAGGCCGGTGCAGGTGTTGTGCAGCGCCTCCGGCGTCGGGTTCTTCTTGAATTCGAGCAGCATCTCGGCGAAACCGGTGTGCAGGCAGACGATGTCGCCGCGCTCGATGACGACCTTGTCCTTCTCAAGTATTTTTTGCAGTTCGTCATAGCCGACTGCCTGCCGCTTCCTGCCGTAGTGCGCATGCAGGTCGATCATCACGCCGCGGCCCTGCGCGCCGTGCTCGGCGAGGTTCTGGATGCCGAGCGCCTCGGCGCGGCTGCCCTCGAAACGGTTCCACGACTCGGGCGCCGGGTTTTCCCTGGCGGGAACGATGTCCTTGCCCGCCCGGAAGCCGTTGTAGAACACCGGCTCCGGCGTGCCGTCGCCGTCGGCGTCGAACAGGCTGCCGACATGCGCGAACGAATCCCACTGCGTCGAATACTGCAGCGTCAGCAGCACCAGGTCGTCGCAGACCACGTCGGTCTGCATCGGATTGTCCTGCCGCACCTCGTAGGCGAAATTCTGCTTGCCATTGCGGTGCGTGGCGGCGATGCGAGGCGGATGGCGGCGCGGATTCAGCCCGTTGCCGCCCGGATAGTCGAGCGGCAGCGACAGCACGAAGGTCAGGCCTTCCTTCACTTCCCGCACGCCCTCCAGCACCTTTTCGCGCGTGACGTAATTCATGCGCCCACGCTGGTCGTCCGGACCGAACTCCCCCCAGTTGGAACCGGGAGGACGGTTTTTCCATCTCTTGTTCATCAGAAGTAGTGCCTGCCGATGGATTCGGCGACGCAAACCGGCTTGTCGCCGCCCTCCCTTTCGATGGTGACGCTCCAGGTCGTCTGCACGCCGTTGCCGTCTATCTTTTCGTACTTGGCGAGAACGAAGCGGCCGCGGATCTTCGACCCGGCGGGCACCGGCGCGGTGAAGCGCACCTTGTTCAGGCCGTAGTTGACGCCCATCTTTCGATCGGAGAATTCGAAGGTGGACTCCGAGAGCTTGGGCAGCATCGACAGCGTGAGGAAGCCGTGCGCGATGGTGCCGCCGAAAGGAGATTCCTTTGCGCGCTTCGGGTCGACGTGGATCCACTGGAAATCCTCGGTCGCCTTGGCGAACAGGTCGATGCGCTCCTGGAGGACCTCCACCCAGGGCGACACGCCCACTTCCTGGCCAACCTTCGATTCAAGTTCCCGGAGCTTGATTGCGGTTTTAGCCATGCTTCTCCCGTACGAATTTCTCAATTTCACCACACACCAGGTCCGGCTTCTCGTGCACGATCCAGTGCGAGGCATCCGGCACCCGCACCAGCTTCAGGTCGGGCACGCACTGGCCCAGGCCTTCGACGCAGCCGGGCAGCAGCGCGGTATCGCGCTCGCCCCACAGCACCAGCGTCGGCACGCGCACCATGAAGTCCTTCAATTCCAGCTTCAGTTTCATCGCACCCGCGTCGCCGGCCGTGGGCGGATATAGCGGCGAGGCGCGGTAGTAGTTCAGCCCGCCCGTCAGCGCGCCGGGCTGCGACCAGGCCGCGATCAGTTCCGCCTGCCAGGCCTCGTCCAGCTTGGCGAAAGCGGAAATCAGCCGCGAATAACCATTGTCCGACAGCACGCGCTCGGCTTTCGGCAGGCGAAACAGGTTCATGTACTCGCTCGCCTTCTGCTGCGCCGGATTGCTCGTCAGCTCGCGCCAGAAAAGATACGGGTGCGGCGAGTTGATCATCACCAGCCTGGCGAGGCGCTGCGGCTGGGCGATCGCCACCGACCAGGCGACCGCGCCGCCCCAGTCGTGCGCCACGAGGACAAAAGGGGTCTTGCTGTAATGCGCGCCCACGGCGAGCACGTCGGCGATCAGGTGCTTGACCTTGTACGCTTCCACGCCCTCGGGCTTGTCCGAAAGGTTGTAGCCTCGCAGATCCGGCGCCACGCACAGCCAGCCGCGGCGGGAGAAATATTCCATCGGCTTGCGCCAGGCCGCCCAGAATTCTGGAAAGCCGTGCAGGAACAGCATCAGCGGCCCGCCTGCTTCTCCTGCAACAGCGCCATGCAGCTTGACGTCGCCGCAATCTACCGTTTCGTGGCGGATCGCCGTATTCATGTGCTGGGACGCGCTTCGGCCGCGGGCTTGGCCGGCGCATCGCCCTTGCGCGCGCCCTCCTGCGGCCGGCCCGGTGCCTCGGGCTTGGCGGAAGAGTCGCCGCGAGTCGGAATGACTTCGACCTTCGGCGCGCGCCGCTGTTTCGCTTCGTCGCCGTACCAGGGCGGCGGATAGCTGGAAAACTTCACCGAGCCGGTTTCCGGGTCCACCCAGCGATAGAGGTCCGCGGCGGCAGATCCGGCCCAGGCTAGTGCTGCGATGACAATCACCATTCGCATCAGGATCCCTTCGTCAAACATTCCCGCGCGCCTCCGGCCACCGCCTCGGCGATGCGCCGGCGTACCTCCGGATCGCGCATCCGGCGCTCCTCGTCGCGATTGACGATCACGCCCGCCTCCACCAGCACCGACGGCATGGACGCCGTGCGCCCCACCGCGAGGTTGTCGTACCAGTGCACGCCGTTGGCCTCGTCGGCGAACGGCCGCGGCGCACCCGTCACCGGATCGGCATGGTACCGCGACGGTGTGAAGCCGGCAGCCCGCAGCCGCGCGCCGATCGCGCCGGCGCAGGCGAGACTCTTGTCCGCTTTGGGATTGAGTTTCGACACGAACAGGGAGAAGCCGGCGAATTCATCCGCCCGCGGCAGCAGGGATTCCTGCACGGAATCATGGTGGATCGAGACGAACAGGTCCGCACCCCGCGCGTCGCGCGTGCGCTGGTGCAGCACCGCGTAGTCGCCGCGCTCGCCGATCAGGCGGACATCCACCTGGCGTCTTTCGAGCGCGGCCTTCACTTCAAGGGCGAGGTCGAGGTTGTATTCGAACTCCGGCCGTCCCGCTGCCGAAATCACGCCCGGCTCGGCCGCGAAGTGGCCCACGTCCACTGCGACCAGCGCGGCGACCAGCGCTCTAGAAGCGGGAGAAATCGGGCTTGCGCTTTTCGAAGAAGGCGGTCATCGCCTCGCGCGCCTCGGGCGAGGTCAGGCGCTCGCTGAACACCCTGCCCTCGTCGGTCATGGCCTCGGAGACGCGCGGCGCGATGCGCCCGCGCATCAGAGCCTTGGTGGCGCGCACCGCCGCCGGCGGCAGCGCGGCGATGGCGAGCGCGCCCGCGCGAGCGCGCTCGAACAGTTCCTTCTCGGGGACGATCGCGGTGACGAATCCCGCGGCGTAGGCCTTGTCGGCGTCGAAGGGCTGCCCGAGCAGCAGCAGTTCGGCGGCGCGCTGGTAGCCGGCGATGTAAGGCAGCAGGAAGCTCGAGCCCGCCTCGGGCACCAGGCCGAGCGGCACGAACGGCAGCTGGAAGCGCGCGCCCGGCGCGGCGTAGACCAGATCACAATGCAGCAGCATGGTGGTGCCGATGCCGACCGCGGCGCCGTTGACGGCCGCCAGCAGCGGCTTGCCGAAATTGGCGATGCCGCGCAGGAAGCGCGTGGTCGGGCTGGTTTCCGATTGCGGCGGCCGGTTGAGAAAATCCTTCAGGTCGTTGCCGGCGGTGAAGCAGTCGCGCGCACCGTGCACCAGCACCACGCGCACCGCGGCGTCGCCGTCGGCGGCAGACAGCGCATCGGCCATGGCGGCGTACATGTCCAGCGTAAGCGCGTTCTTCTTTTCCGGGCGCGCGATTTCGATGCGCAGCACCCGGTCCTTGGTTTCGGTGCGGATATGGTTCATGGCTGGTCCAGAATAGTCCGGTTGCGGCCGCCGTGCTTGGCCTCATAGAGCGCCCGATCGGCGCGCTGCAGCAACTTCTCGACGCTCTCGCCCTTGCGGAATCCGGCGAGGCCGGCGGACATCGTCACTTTTGCATCGGGCACGATGGCGCGCCAGTCGTGCGCCGCCACCGTGGCGCGGATCCGCTCCACGGCCTCCAGCGCCGCCTCCTGCGCCGCGCCGACCAGGATCATGAGGAATTCCTCGCCGCCATAACGGCCGAAGATGTCCGTCATCCGCATAGTGTCGTGCACCGCCGCCGCGAACGCGCGCAGCACGGCGTCGCCGGCGGCGTGGCCGTAGCTGTCGTTGACGCGTTTGAAATGGTCCAGATCGATCATCGCGACGCAGAACGGCGTGCCGCTGCGTTCGGCTCGGCTGCGCTCGCGCTCCAGCGCCGCGAGCACCGAGCGCCGGTTGAGCGAGCGTGTCAGCTCGTCGCGGCTGGCGAGCCGCTGCACCTGCTCCAGCGTGTCCGCGAGCTGGCGCCGGCTCTCCGACAGCCGCATGCGCGTCTCGTTCGCGGCGACGCTCACCAGCAGGCAGCGGCCGAGGATCAGCGAGAAGTAGGCCCACATCAGGAACACCTCCAGCCCGCTGCCGGTAGGCGCAGCGAAGCGGCCACCGGCCAGGTAGAACACGATGCCGGTGCCGAACACGCCCAGCGACCACATCGCAACCGCATTTCGCAGCGTCAGCCAAAGCATGCCGAAAGCGAACACCGTGAACAGGTTGGCGAGAAACGGAAACGCCACCTGCGGCGCCGCCACCACCACGCAAAGCTGCAGCACGATCGCCACCAGGATCAGCGGCTCGGTCAGGTTCGGGTCGCGCCAGCGCAGGTTCCAGCCCTTCGCATTGGCGAGATAGGTGGATGCGCACAGCACCGCCGCCGCGATGCCATAGCACACGGGAATCGCCGCGGGAATCGTCGCGGCAGCGGCGAACAGCGCGAGGAACAGGCTGTCGACACCGTAGCTCGCCGCCGTCGCCGAGATCCAGCGCCGGCGCCGGCGCCGAGCCCGGTCCTGGGAGCCGCCGGTCAGCAGCGCGGGATCGAGCTTTTCTTCGGCTTGGAGCATCTCCATTCAGCCCGGCAGCTTGTAGTCCTTCATCTGCTGCCTGAGCGTGAGCTTGGAGAGCTTGCCGGTGGCGGTGTGCGGCAGCTCGGCCACGAACACCACGTCCTCCGGCATCCACCACTTGGCGATCTTGCCCTCGTAGAACTTGAGCAGGTCCGCCTTGCTGACCTCCTGCCCGGCCTTCTTCACCACCACCAGGATCGGCCGCTCGTCCCACTTCGGGTGCCGGATGCCGATCACCGCGGCCTCCTGAACCGCGGGGTGCGCCACGGCGACGTTTTCCAAGTCGATCGAGCTGATCCACTCGCCGCCCGACTTGATCACGTCCTTGGAGCGGTCGGTGATCTGAACGTAGCCGTCCGGGTCGATGGTCACCACGTCGCCGGTCGGGAACCAGCTCGCGCCCGCGGCGTCCTTCTTCAGCGGATCGCCGCCCTCGCCCTTGAAGTAGCCGTTGACGATCCACGGCCCTCGCACCTGCAGGTCGCCGAAGGCCTTGCCGTCGTGCGGCAACTCCTTGTCGTTTTCATCCACGATGCGAGTATCGACGCCGAAAATCACCCGGCCGACCTTGTTCTGCAGCGCGTAGCGCTCTTCCTTGGACGCCTTCGCATGCTTCGCCTTGAAGGTGCAAACCGTGCCAAGCGGGCTCATCTCGGTCATGCCCCAGGCGTGCAGTACCTGCACGCCGTATTCCTCCTGAAATGTGCGGATCATGGCCGGCGGCGCGGCCGAGCCGCCGATGACCACCCCTTTGAGCGTGGAAAATTTCAGCTTTTGCTCTTTCATATAATTCAGCAGGCCGAGCCACACCGTCGGCACGCCGGCCGACATGGTCACGCCTTCCTGCTCGAACAGCGTGTGCAGGCTCTTGCCGTCCAGGTGCTGGGCAGGGAACACCAGCTTCGCGCCGGTCAGCGCGCAGGAATACGGCAGGCCCCAGGCATTGACATGGAACATCGGCACCACCGGCAGGATCACGTCGCGCGCCGAGAGGTTCAGCGCATCGGGCAGGCACGCCGCGTACGCATGCAGTAGGGTCGAGCGGTGGCTGTAGAGCGCGCCCTTCGGGTTGCCGGTGGTACCCGAGGTGTAGCACAGGCAGGCCGCGGTCTTCTCGTCGAAGGAAGGCCATTCGAACTTGTCGTCCTGCGCTTCGATCAGCTCCTCGTAGCAATGCAGGTTCGGAATGTTCGACGTGGACGAAGATGCGGGCATCGTCGCGCGGCCGGTCATCGCGACGTAGGCCTTGACCGACTTGAGCAGCGGCGCGAGCTTCTCCACCAGCGGCGCGAGGTTGATGTCGAAGAACAGCACCGTGTCCTCGGCGTGCCCGGCGATATAGCCGATCTGCTCGGGGAACAGGCGCGGGTTGATGGTGTGGATCACGGCGCCCGACCCGGCGGCGGCGTAGTAAATCTCGAAGTGCCGGTAGCTGTTCCAGGCCAGCGTCGCCACCCGGTCGTTCATCCTCACGCCAAGCGCGGCCAGCGCCTTGGCCAGACGCTTCGCGCGCCGGTGCGCATCGCGGTAGGTGTAGCGGTGGATCGTGCCGTCCTCGACGGTCTTGGTGACGATCTCGGTGTCGCCGTGGTGGCGGTCCGCGTGCCGGATCAGGTCGCTGATCAGCAGGGGTTGGTCCATCATCAAGCCAAGCATGTGTTTCCTCCGGAATGCGCTTTCACAATGCGGTATGGCGGTGCCCTAAGTCCCCGTGGCAAGGCGAATTATCGCAGGGTCCCGGGACGCCTTTCATTGTCCGACAAACCTTGACCGCCGCGATTGGGGTCGTTTACATTCGTCGCCTCTTCAGGAGGGAGCATCCATGATTCGCATCAGCATCCGCGCCGCAGTTGCAACTGCAGCCATCGCCACCGCCTTTGCATCCATTTCAACCCTGGCCCAGGCCCAGACCGTCAAGCTGGCCCTGATCGACCCGCAATCCGGCCTGATGGCGCCGGTGGGATTGAACCAGCTGCACAGCTGGCAGTACATCGCCGACATCGCCAACCAGAAGAACTGGGCCGGTGGGCCGAAGTTCGAAATCGTCGGCTTCGATAACAAGCTCTCGCCGCAGGAATCGCTCAACGCGCTCAAGCAGGCGATCGACCAGGGCATCCGCTACATCCTGCAGGGCAACGGCTCGTCGGTGGCGCTCGCGCTGCAGGACGCGGTGCAGAAGCACAACGAGCGCAATCCCGGCAAGGAAATCATTTTCCTGAACTACGCCGCGGTGGACCCGGACATGACCAACAGCAAGTGCACCTACTGGCACTTCCGGCTCGACGCCAACGCCGACATGAAGATGGAGGCGCTGACCACTTATCTGGCCAAGGACCCGAAAATCAAGAGCGTCTACCTGCTGAACCAGAATTATTCGTTCGGCCAGGCGGTGGCGAAGGCGGCCAAGGAATACCTCGCGCGCAAGCGTCCCGACATCAAAATCGTCGGCGAGGACCTGCATCCGCTCGCGCAACTCAAGGATTTCGCGCCCTACGTCTCGAAGATCAAGGCCGCCGGCGCCGACACGGTGATCACCGGCAACTGGGGAAGCGACCTCGCGCTGCTGATCAAGGCCGGCAAGGACGCCGGCCTGAACGTCAACTACTACACCTATTACGCGGCGACCACCGGCGTGCCGACGGCGATGGGCGCCGCGGGCGAAGAGCGGGTGAAGTATGTCGGCTACTGGAACGCCAACAACGAGAAGTTCGTCGGCGGCGACGTGGTCGAGGGCTACCAGAAGAAGTTTAAGGACGACTACTACACCATGGCCACCTACACCGGCATCGCGATGCTGGCGAAGGCGTTCAAGGAAACCAAGTCGACCGACCCGGTCAAGGTCGCGGCTGCGCTGGAAGGCATGAAAGTGATGAGCCTCAACGGCGAGGTCGAGATGCGCAAGTCGGACCACCAGGCGCTGCAGCCCCTCTACATCGCCAAGTGGGTCAAGGTGAACGGCAAGGACATCAAATACGACCAGGAGAACACCGGCTACGGCTGGAAGACCGAGGCTCTGCTGCCGACCTACATCGCGACGCAGCCCACCTCCTGCGTGATGCAGCGGCCGAAAGCGGGCGCCGGAGGATAGCCGCCCGGGCCGGGGACAAACAGACCGGGCCTGCGCCCGGTCTTTTTTTATGGAATTCTTCGTCATCTCCCTGCTGAACGGCGTCTCCTACGGGCTGCTGCTGTTCATGCTGTCCTCGGGATTGACGCTGATCTTCAGCATGATGGGCGTGCTGAATTTCGCGCACGCGAGCTTCTACATGCTGGGCGCGTACTTCGCCTACTCGGTGGGGCTGCGCATGGGATTCTTTCCTGCGCTGGTGCTGGCGCCGGTGCTGGTCGGCCTGTTCGGCGCGCTGGTGGAGCGCTACGGCCTGCGCATGGTGCACAAGTACGGCCACGTTCCGGAACTCCTCTTCACTTTCGGCCTCGCCTACCTCGTCGAAGAGTCGGTCAAGGTGATCTGGGGCCTGCCGGCGGTGCCGTTCCGCGTCCCGGAGCTGCTCGACGGTCCGCTATTCACGCTTTACTCGACTTCCTTCCCGAAACTGCGCGGCTTCATGATGCTGATCGCGCTCGCGATGCTGGCC
>JANXUV010000228.1 GCA_025356085.1 Betaproteobacteria bacterium | reverse complement strand
TTGGCGGCGACGACGCCGCTGTTCGGCCGCGCGTCGCGCTACGTCCAGGCGTTCTTCTATTCCTCCACCATGCTGATTCACATGATCACCGGCCTGGCGGAAACGCTGACTCGCCTGCCTCCCGGGGCGCCGCTTGTAACTGCTGCGAACGCCTCCATATTCAAGGACATCATCGGCGCGCTGGTCCTGCTGTTCCTGGCCGGGCTCGCATTCCAGTGGAATTGGCTGCGAACCTCGCGGCGAAGCTGAATCGCCGATAATGGCGTTCTACAAGAGAGGTGCACTCATGCGTAAGCTGCTACTTGCCCTTGCTGCCGCCTTGTCGCTTTCGGGTTGCGGCTACAACGACTTCCAGCGCCTGGACGAGGGCGTCAAGGCAGCCTGGTCGGAGGTGCTGAACAACTACCAGCGGCGCGCCGACCTGATCCCGAACCTGATCGCCACGGTGAAGGGGGCAGCGGACTTCGAGAAAAGCACGCTGGTGGAGATCACCAACGCGCGCGCTTCGGTGTCGGCGATCAAGGCGACGCCCGAGCTGATCAACGATCCCGAGGCCTTCGCCAAGTTCCAGGCAGCGCAGTCGCAAATGACCGGCGCGCTGTCGCGGCTGCTGGCGGTGGCGGAGAACTATCCGACGCTGACCGCTACCAAGGAGTTCGGCGAACTGCGTGCCGAGCTGGCGGGCGCGGAGAATCGCATCACGGTGGCGCGCGGTCGCTACATCAAGACGGTCCAGGAATACAACGTCCTCGCCCGTTCTTTCCCCACCAATCTCACGGCGATGGTGTTCGGCTACAAGACCAAAGCCAATTTCTCGGTCGAGGACGAGAAGGCGATCGCGACGCCGCCGAAAGTCGACTTCAGCAAGCCGACGGCGAAGTAACGGTGTAGCGGCGGCATTCCGATGCGGCACTTCCTTGCCGCACTGCTGACCTTTGCGGCGCTCGTTGGCGCCGCGCGCGCCGATGTGCCGGTGCCGCCCCTCAAGGCGCGCGTCACCGACCTGACTGGGACGTTGAGCGCGCAGCAGATAGGCGAACTGGAAGCGCGCATCGCCGCCTACGAAACGCGGCGCGGCAGCCAGATTGTCGTGCTGCTGCTGCCCACTACGAAACCCGAGGAAATCGAGCAGTACTCGATCCGCGTCGCCGAGGCCTGGAAGATCGGCCGCAAGGGCGTGGACGACGGATTGATCCTGATCGTCGCCAAGGACGACCGGCGCCTGCGCATCGAGGTGGGCTACGGGCTGGAAGGCGCGATTCCGGATTCGGTGGCCAAGCGCGTGATCGACGAGCGCATCACGGCGCGCTTCCGCGACGGCGATTTCTACGGCGGCGTGCGCGACGGCGTGGACCAGCTGATCAAGCTGGCCGAAGGCGAGAAGCTGCCGCCTCCGCAGGCCTCGGCCCGGCCGGCGCGCTCCCTGGAAGACGCATTCCAATACGCCGTTCCCGCGTTCATTCTGTGCATGGTCCTGGGCGGAATCCTCAAGGCGATGCTCGGCCGTTTCCCGGGATCGCTCGCCATCGGCGCGGGCCTTGGCCTGATCGCATTTCTGCTATTCGGCCTTGGCGTCGCGGCGCTAGCGGCGCTGCTCGCGTTTTTGCTGAACTATGGCAACACGGGTTCGATGAGCGGCGGCAGCGGCTGGTCCAGTGGCGGCGGCTCCTCGGGCGGTTCCTCCTCGAGCTGGGGTGGCGGCGGTGGCGGCGGATTCGGCGGCGGCGGTTCTTCGGGGCGCTGGTAACGCGATGCGCTGGATACGCCACCTCTTCCTCGATCATCACGCGCTCGCGCGTGCATTCCCGCGCGCGACGCTCGACGCCATTGGGCGGGCGGTCGCCGAGCAGGAAAGGCGGCACCGCGGCGAGCTGCGCGTTGCGATCGAGGGCGGGCTGCCGCTGCAGGCGCTCGTCGCGGGGCGCTCGGCGCGCGAGCGCGCGCTGGAGCAGTTCACGCGCTTGCGAGTCTGGAACACCGAGGACAACGCGGGCGTGCTGATCTACCTGCTGCTCGCTGACCGGCGCGTCGAGATCGTCGCCGATCGCGGCATCCACGCACGTGTCGGCGACACTGCCTGGGAAACGATCTGCGGCGCGATGCAGCAGGAATTCGCTGCCGGCCGCTTTGAAGCCGGAGTGCTGACGGGGCTTTCGTCGGTGAGCGACTTGCTCGCGCAGCACTTTCCTGCACGGTCCGGCGAAAATCCCAACGAGCTGCCGGACGCGCCAGTGATTCTCTGAGACGCCGCGGCGCCTCTCGATGCCGGCAGGCAGGCCGACTTCACGCGAGAACTGACGGACCTCATGGAGCGCGGCAACCGCTCTGGCGACAGCACGCTGGTGCTGCCGAGCGAGTACCTTGAAGTCGTGATCGAGAGGAAATAAACATGGACACCTACAAGGGCGGCTGTTTTTGCAGCGCGGTGGAATTCACGGTGAGCGGCGAGCCGGCCGCGGCGGGCTATTGCCACTGCGAATCGTGCCGGCTCTGGTCGGCCGGGCCGGTCAACGCCTTCTCGCTCTGGAAACCCGAAGCCGTAAAGATAACGCGGGGCGCGGCCAAGATCGGTGGAGCGTCGGGCGCCTCAGTGAATTTCCGGATCGGAAACCGGCGCCGTACCTTCCAGGAAGTCGAAGTCGCAGCCCTCGTTGGCCTGCTTCACGTGGCGCGAGAAGATTGCCCCATATGACCGCTCGTATTTCAGCGGCGGGCGCTTCCAGGCCGCCTTGCGCTTGGCCATCTCGGCATCCGAGATCTTCAGGTTGATGCTCGTCTTCTCCACGTCCAGCTCGATCATGTCGCCGTTCTGCACGAAGGCGAGTGGTCCGCCGACATAGGCTTCCGGCGCGACGTGCAGGATGCAGGTGCCGTAGCTGGTGCCGCTCATGCGGCCATCCGATATCCGCACCATGTCCTTCACGCCCTGCTTGATGAGCTTTTTCGGCATCGGCAGCATGCCCCATTCGGGGAAGCCCGGGCCGCCGAGCGGGCCGGCGTTCTTCAGCACCAGCACGCAGTTCGCGTCCACGTCGAGCTCATCGGTGTCGATGCGCGCCGACATGTCGTTGTAGTCCTCGAACACCACCGCGCGGCCGGTGTGCTGGAGCAACTTCGGGTCCGCCGCGCTGGTCTTCAGCACCGCGCCGTCGGGCGCCAGGCTGCCGTGCAGCATCACCAGGCCGCCGGATTTCTTGAGCGGCTTGTCGCGTGGCAGGATCACGTCGGCGTTCCACACCTTGGCGCCCTCAATGTTCTCTCCGAGGGTGCGGCCGTTCACTGTCCTGGCGTTCAAATCCAACAGGTCTTTCAGGGAAAACATCAGGGCGCGCAGCCCGCCGGCATAGAAGAAATCTTCCATCAGGTACTTGTCGCCGGAAGGACGCACGTTGGCGATCACCGGCACCTTCGCCGAAATTTCGTTGTAGCGCTCGAGCGGGAAGGCGAGGCCCGCGCGCCCGGCCATCGCGACCAGGTGCACCACCGCGTTGGTGGAACCGCCCATCGCCATCAGCGTGGTGATGGCGTTGTCGAAGGATCCTTTGGAGAGGAAATCCCGCGGCTTGAGGTCCTCCCAAACCATGTCGACAATGCGCTTGCCGGTGAGCGTGGCCATGCGCGCGTGGTTCGAATCCGGCGCGGGGATCGACGAGTAGCCGGGCAGAGTGAAGCCGAGCGCCTCGGCGAGCGACATCATCGTCGCCGCGGTACCCATGGTCATGCAGGTGCCGGGCGAGCGCGCGATGGTGTCCTCGATGTCCTGCCAGTCGCGCTCGGTAATGCGGCCGGCGCGCAGCTCGTCCCAGTATTTCCAGGTGTCAGAACCCGATCCGAGTGTCTGGTCGCGCCAGTGGCTGTTCAGCATCGGACCGGCCGGCAGGTAGATCGCCGGCAGGTTCATGCTGGTCGCGCCCATGATCAGAGCGGGCGTGGTCTTGTCGCAGCCGCCCATCAGCACGCAGCCGTCCACCGGGTAGGAGCGCAGCAGTTCCTCGGTTTCCATGGCGAGGAAGTTGCGGTACATCATGGTGGTCGGCTTCTGCATGGTTTCGGCCAGCGCCATCGCCGGCATTTCCAGCGGAAAGCCGCCCGCCTGCCAGATGCCGCGCTTCACTTCCTCGGCGCGTTGCCTGAAGTGGGTGTGGCAGTGGTTGATATCCGACCAGGTATTGATGATCGCGATGACGGGCTTGCCCTTGTAGTCGGTGCGGTCGTAGCCCATCTGCGCGACGCGCGAGCGATGGCCGAAGGAGCGCATGTCCTTGACGCCGAACCAGCGGTGGGAACGCAACTCTTCCGGTTTCTTGCGCGTTGGGTTTGTCATTTGACCCTTATAGTAGCGTCTGCGATGAGCGAGTCCAAGTCCGCCGGCATGTTCCTGTTCCGCCCCCGCAGCTGGCGGCGCGTGCTGCGTTTTGCCGGCTTTGCCATTGTGGCGGCCCTGTCGCCCTCCACCTATGGAGCGCAGGCACGCGAAGTCGCAGTGCGGCAGATCTATTTCACCGCCTGGCAGATCCTGCCCGGCTACACGGTCGCGGCCGCGCTGCTGAGCCTGCTGCTGATCGAAGTGGTGGCGGCCTCGGCGCGCAAGTACGGCATCGCGCAGTATTCGCTGGAACTGGTGCTCAGCGTGCTGGTGCTGGAACTGGTGCCGCTGATGACGGCGCTGTTCGTTGCGCTGCGATCCGGCGCGGCGATCGGCGCCGAGATCGCCTTGATGAGCGTGCGCGGCGAGCTAGAGGACAAGGAAGACGCCGCCGCGAGCCCGCTGCATGCGGAGCTGGTGCCGCGCATCGCCAGCGCGGCTCTGTCGGTGGCCTCGCTGACCACGCTTGGTTGCGTGATCGCGGTGTTGCTGACGTATCTGGCGTTCTACGGTTTCACGCCCGCCGGCCTGCCGGAGTTCACGCGCATCGTGAGTAACGTCTTCGACGGTCTGGAACTGACCAGTTTTTGCCTCAAGTGCCTGCTGTTTGGTCTGGCGGTTGCGATCATCCCGGCCGCCACCGGCCTTGAGGCGGAGCGCGGCGTGCTCAAGTCGCTGCCCGCGGTGGTGCTCGGCGGACTGGTGAAGCTGTTTTTCGCGATCCTGGTAATCGAGGTCGCTTCTTTGATGGTGAAATACGCTTGATCATGGCCGAACAGCCCGACAAATCTTCCTCCCCAGCTGAAATCGCGGGCGGGCTGCTGCCGCGCAATCTGGGAGTCAAGGTCGGCATCCTGATCGCGTTCACCGCCATGGTGATCGGCAGCTTTATCGTCTACGTGCTGTACGCGCGCGGCGTGTTCGAGCAGACGCAGAGCCTGAACCTGATCGCCGACAACGCCGAAGGCGTCAATGTCGGCACCGATCTCACTTTTGCCGGCTTCCCGATCGGCCGCGTGCGCCGCATCACCCTGCGCGACGACGGCAAGGTGCGCATCAGCGTCTCGGTGCCCGTCAGCGAGGCGAAATGGCTGCGTGCGTCGAGCGTGTTCGTGATCGACGTGCCGCTGTTCGGCGCAGCCAAGCTGCGCGCGTTCACCGCCAATCTGCAGGATGAACCGCTGCCGGACCGCACCGAGCGCCCGGTGCTGCGGGGCGACACCGCCGAAGAGATCCCGCGCCTGGTGGCGACGATGCGCAGCGTGCTTGAGAACCTGGATCAGCTGACCGCCTCGGGCGCCGGGCTGCAGCAGAGCATCAACAACGTGCGCGCATTGACCGAGCGCCTGACCGGGAAATACGGGGCGCTCGGTGGCATGCTCGGCGGCGAAGACAACGCGCGCAAGGTGATCGCCCTGATCGACCGCGCCAACACGCTGCTCGGGTCGCTCAACGGCGTCGCGTTGAAGATGGATACGGTTCTGGCGAAGACCGACCGGGCCGTGCTCAGTCCCGGCGGCCTGGTCGAGGAAACCCAGAAAGCGGTGACGCAGGCAAACGTGATCCTCGGCGACGTGCGCGCCAGCCTGAAGCGGGTGGACGGCATCCTCGCCGACGCCCAGGTGATTGCCGGCAACACCAAGGCGGCGAGCACCGACCTCGTCGCGCTGCGCGCGGAAGTGGAAGCGAGCCTGCGCAAGGTCGCGGCGCTGATCGACGAGATCAACCGCAAATGGCCGTTCGAGCGCGACACGAAGATCAAGCTGCCGTGAAGATTTTTCTTTTACTTTCGCCAATTATTATTTCCGGGTGTGCGGGAGGTCCGGCGACGCCACCGTGGCAGGAGAACGCGAAATTCTCCCTGGACTCCTTCCAGCAGGCCTACCTGCGCGGTGACACGCGCGTCGCGGAGGCTGAATTCGCAAGGGCGAAATCGGAATTGCAGAGCACGGGCAGGGCGGACCTCGTCGCGCGCGCGGAGCTGATCCGCTGCGCGGCACGCGCGGCGAGTTTGGAATTCGACAATTGCCCGGGATTCGAAAAGCTGCGCGCCGACGCGGGCGCCGAGGAAGTTGCCTATGCGGAATATCTAGCCGGGCGCGTCGAACGGACGCCCTCGGATGATTTTTCGAAACTCGTTTCTTACGGGGTAAAGCTGAAAGGCGGGAAAGCAATCCCGGCGGAAATCTCCTCCGCGATCGACATTTCCTCCGGGCAGGGCTGGCGCCGGCCGCTGCTGGCGTGGCTGGGCGTGCAGGAAAGGCGCGCCGAGGCGGCAGGCGATCGAGACGCTACCGAGCGGATCAGGAGAAGAATTGCACTTGTTTCTGGAGCTGGTTGAGGGTCGCCATGAAGAAGAAGTTAAAAATCTCGAAAGCCAAGCGTCCTGCGATTGTCGTGCATCGACGTGCAGTCCGGTCCAAGAAGCTGGTTTACATAGCGGTCGCGAACAAGACCCTGAAATACCGCAGCGGCGAGAAATCAAAGATCGTTTATATCGGAATGACTCGGAAGGGTGTCGATCGAATCTCGCAGAGCGCCGCGAGCAAGGCTAAAGATGTGCTTCAAGATCATGGAATACAAGAGTTGAAGTTCTATGTTGTTACGTGTAAAGGCAAGAAGGCAGTCAAGACTTGGGAGAAGCTTGAAGAAGGATTGATTGCGGCCTTCGTCCGGCGCCATTGGGAGCGACCGATATGCAACAACAAAGGAAACAAGAATTGGAATGAGGCGCTAAAGCACTTCACGAAGAATGCCCTCGAAAAAGTGATCGAGGTCTACTCTCGCGGAGGCACCGCTTAGGCGGCCGCGCGGTACTTCAGCGGCACGCCGTTCAGGCGCTGCAGCTCGTCGAAGGAGAGGCCTTCGGCAACGATTTCCACCAGGTACAGGCCGTCGGCCTTGACCTCGATCACCGCGAGGTCGGTGTAGATGCGCGTCACGCAGCGCACACCGGTGAGCGGGTAGCTGCAGCGCTCGACAATCTTCGACTCGCCCTTCTTGGTGAGGTGCTCCATGGTGACGAACACCTGTTTCGCGCCGGCGGCGAGGTCCATCGCGCCGCCCACGGCAGGGATGGCGTCCGCTTCGCCGGTGTGCCAGTTGGCGATGTCGCCGTTGGCCGCCACCTGGAACGCACCCAGTACGCAGATGTCGATGTGACCGCCGCGGATCATGCCGAAGGAGTCGGCGTGATGAAAATACGAGGCACCCGGAAGCGCCGTCGCGGGCGTCTTGCCGGCGTCGATCAGGTCCTCATCCTCGGTTCCTGCCGCGGGCTTGGGGCCCAGGCCGAGGATGCCGTTCTCGCTGTGCAGGACGATTTCGCGGTCTTTCGGGATGTGGTTGGCGACCAGCGTTGGCAGCCCGATGCCGAGGTTCACATAGGCGCCGTCGGGGATGTCGCGCGCCACGCGCGCGGCGATCTGGTGGCGGTCGAGTTTCTTCATGGGGCTTTCCTGAGAGTTGCCAGGCGCACCACGCGCTTCACGAAGATTCCGGGCGTCACCACCGATTCGGGGTCGAGCTCGCCGAGTTCGACCGTTTCGCGCACCTGCGCCACCGTGCATTTCGCCGCGGCCGCCATGATCGGTCCGAAGTTGCGCGCCGTCTTGCGGTAGCTGAGGTTGCCCCAGCGGTCGGCGCGGTCGGCCTTGATCAGCGCGTAATCGGCGTGGATCGGGTGCTCGAGCACGTAGTCGCGCCCGTTGATGTGGCGCGTCTCCTTGCCTTCGGCCAGGCGCGTGCCGAACGCCGTCGGCGTGAAAAAGCCGCCGATGCCGGCGCCCGCGGCGCGGATGCGCTCGGCGAGCGTGCCCTGCGGCACCAGCTCCAGCTCGAGCTTGCCGGCGCGGTAGAGCTTGTCGAAGTGCCAGGAGTCCGCCTGGCGCGGGAAGGAGCAGAGGATCTTGCGCACGCGGCCCGCGCCGATCAGCGCGGCAAGTCCCGCATCGGCATTGCCCGCGTTGTTGTTGATGACCGTGAGTTCCTTCGCGCCCTGCGCGATCAGGCAGTCGATGAGTTCCGAGGGCATACCCGCGTTGCCGAAGCCGCCAATCATCACCGTCGCGCCGTCGGGCACGTCGGCGAGCGCCGCTTCCGGCGTGGCGAAGATTTTGTCGATCATGGGCCGCGAATTATCTCCCAAGGCGATTTGGGGCCCTTTTCTGTGAGTATTCACTAACTTATGAGAAGTCACATTCAGTGATGTTGGTAAGTATTTAATAAATATGAACAATAAAAATGTAGAATCAGTCTCCAATAGTGAGGCTAAGTGGTTGTCTCGGCTCAGGAAATCCGGTTACTCAGCTTGACCTCGGCTGGTAGTTCGGATTAAAGTGGGGAAACGTAGAAAAAAGTGGCTTAAAAATGCCGCAGTCTGGGTTTTGACGAATCCGAGTGGAGGAGACGAAAAAAGATGGGCGGTACGTTTCACGGCGCAACTGTCCTTACGCTGGACGCCAAGGGCAGGCTCGCCATTCCCACGCGGCACCGCGATGCGCTGGTCGCAACGAGCAAGACGCTCGTGCTCAGCGCGCATCCGGACGGCTGCGCGCTCATCTACCCGGAATCCGATTGGGAGCGCGTGCGTGCGCAGGTCGAGAAATTTCCCAGCTTCCATCCGCAGGCGAGCTGGTGGAAGCGCCTGCTGCTCGGCTTCGAGGAGCATATCGCCCCCGACGCCTCGGGTCGCGTGCTGGTTTCGAGCGGCCTGCGGCTGCACGCCAAGCTCGAGCGCGAGGCGATGCTGGTCGGCCAGGGCCACTATTTCGAGCTCTGGGATTCGGGCGTCTGGAGCGCGAAGCTCGGCGCCGCGCTGTCCGCTTCCGGCACCCCGCCTCCGGGCATGGAGGATTTCTCGCTGTGACGGCGGGCTCGGGCGATGAGCAAACCAATCCTTGCTCATCGCGCAGTCCTGCTGCAGGAGGCGGTCGACGCCCTCGCTGTGCGCGCCGACGGAATCTACGTCGATGCCACCTTCGGGCGCGGCGGCCACAGCCGCGCGATCCTCGCGAGCCTCGGGCCGGCCGGCCGTCTGATCGCGCTGGACCGCGATCCTCAAGCGATCGAAGCCGCGCGCGAGATTCGCGATCCGCGCTTCAGCATCGCGCATGCGCCGTTCAGCGAACTCACCCGCGTGCTCGATTCGCTGAGCGTTCCTGCGGTGCAGGGCGTACTCGCGGACCTGGGCGTCTCTTCTCCACAACTCGAAGACCCGGCGCGCGGCTTCTCGTTCCGCGCCGACGGGCCGCTCGACATGCGCATGGATCCGACCCGCGGCGTTTCCGCCGCGGACTGGCTGGCCACGGCAACAGAACAACAAATCCGGGAGGCAATCGGCGGCTATGGCGAAGAACGGTTTGCTAAACAGGTTGCAAAGGCGATTGTTGATGCTCGGGCACGCGAGCCGCTCGTCCGCACCGAGCAACTTGCCGCTGTCGTGGCTGCGGCGGTCCGCACACGGGAAGCAGGCCAGAATCCGGCGACGCGCACCTTTCAGGCTCTACGGATTCTCGTCAATCGGGAGCTTGAGGAGGTCGCGCTGATGCTGCCGCAGGCGACCCGGCGGCTGGCGCCGGGCGGCCGGCTGGCGGTGATCAGCTTTCACTCGCTGGAAGACCGGCTGGTGAAGCGCTTCCTGAAAGCCTGCAGCGCGGACCAGCTGCCCCCGGATTTGCCGATTCGCGCCCGCGATTTGCCACAACCGCCGCTCAGACTGATCGGCAAGGCGCAGCGCGCCTCGGATGCCGAGGTCGCGGCCAACCCGCGCGCGCGCAGCGCGACCCTGCGCGCCGCCGAACGCGGCAATGCAGCACTTGATGAATCGATATTGCATCGCGCATTTTCCGAACACGGGCCCGACGCGTGGCGAAGCTGAACCTCCTCCTCCTCCTGGTTCTCGTCGTCTGCGCGCTCGGGCTCGTCACCTCGCAGCACAACTCGCGCAAGCTGTTCTCCGAACTCGAGCGCGAGCAGGAGCGCAGCCGCGCACTGGATGTGGAGTTCGGCCAGCTGCAGCTGGAAGCAAGCACCTGGGGGCTGCATTCGCGCGTCGAAAAAATCGCCGTCGGCACTTTGGGCATGCGAGCGCCCGACCCGCGCCGCGTGCGCATGGTCGAAGTGAAGACGGGGCTGCCGCAACCGTGAGCGTCGCGGCGAGCGTGCCGGTGATGGTGCGGCTGCCGGTCTGGCGCGCGCGCTTCGCGCTGGCGGCGCTGCTGGCGGCGTTCGTCGTGCTCGCCGGGCGCTCGCTGTACCTGCAATCCATGCGCACCGGCTTCCTGCAGGAGAAGGGCGAGGCGCGCTACTCGCGGGTGCTGGAAGTGCCCGCCACGCGCGGCCGCATCGTCGACCGCAACGGCGAGGCGCTGGCCATCTCGACGCCGGTGAAATCCGTGTGGGCGATTCCGGAAGACGTCAAGGCGACGCCGGCGCAGATGAAGAGCCTCGCCGCGCTGATGCAGATCGACCAGCGCGAACTCGCACGCAAGCTCTCCGACGCCGATCGCGAGTTCGTGTACCTGAAGCGGCAGATTTCCCCCGAAACCGCGGCGCGCGTGGCTGCTCTTGGCATTCCCGGGATCCATCAGCAGAACGAATACCGGCGCTATTACCCGGGCGGCGAAGTCATGGCGCACGTGCTCGGCTTTACCGGCGCCGACGATCTCGGCCAGGAGGGCATCGAATGAGGGATGGAATTTGAACAGGGTCTGCAGGCAGGCATAGATCGTGCAGTCGTCGGGCAGGCCCGGCGGACGGCCCGGTGTCTCGCTCGGCCGATAATAATATGTGGGCGGATGGGCAAGGCGGATGAGGCGCTCGCTGTAATGCGACGTCGCATCCACGGGCTCCCAATCGGCGGCGGACAGATAATAGTCCACGGCCGGAATTCCCGTGGTCACCGGATGGCCCCAGGTGACGCATTGCACCGGCGCCAGGCGGGCGAAGGCCATGTAATAGGTCAGGGCCTCCATGCCGATATCGGCATAGAGCAGCAGATCGAGTTCGGCCGCCGCCACGGCTTCGCGCGCCGCCGCCAAAGCGCGGGGCAATTCGATCAGGCGGTCGGCGGCAGTGTCGATCATTGCAGCGAAATCATCGCGCGGGCCCGGCGCGCGGATGAG
>JANXUV010000183.1 GCA_025356085.1 Betaproteobacteria bacterium | reverse complement strand
TTTTTACGATCGGAACAAAAATTTTGCAGTCTTGACGATCTCCGGATTCGATTTGTGCATCTTCCCGAACGATGTCTGGCAATAGAGCGCGAAAGCAACTATCAGTTGCTCGCGGGACCAGCGATTAATCGCCATCTTTGTTCTCCAGCTATAGGCGCGATTTAGAGTGTCAGCGCCCGGTAGAGAAACGGTAAGCTCAGATCCATCCGATAGTCAATGTCCCAGTGATCGTCGCCTCCAACTTCCCGATCACGGGGAGATGCCTGGGTCCCCGATAAAAGCATTCGGGGACGACGGAAGCAGTTTCGGAGGGGAATGGGATAATCGCGCTTTCACCGCGAACACAACGTGCATCTCTCCGTCGTCATCCCCGTCCGCAACGAAGCGGAGAACATCCTTCCTCTCCTAGCCGAGATTCATTCCGCGCTGGAGGGCAGGGGGGAGTTCGAGGTCGTCTACGTAGACGACGGCAGCACCGACGCCACGCCCAAGGTCCTGGCCGAGGCGCAGGCGCGGTATCCGCGGCTGCGGGTGCTGGCGCATGCGGCGAGCTGCGGGCAGAGCGCGGCGCTGGTGACGGGTTTCCGGGCGGCGCGGGGGGAGTGGATCGCTACGCTGGACGGGGACGGGCAGAACGACCCGGCGGACATTCCGAAGCTGATCGCGGAGCGGGACGCGGCGGCGCATTCTTCCGATCGTGGCGGGCGCCCGCTGCAGCTGGTCGCGGGGTACCGCAAGAAGCGGCAAGACACATGGCTGAAGCGCATGTCGTCGCGCATCGCGAACGGGGTGCGCTCGCGGCTGCTTGGGGATGCGACGCCGGACACGGGCTGCGGGCTCAAGCTGATCCAGCGCCAGGCGGTCCTGGAACTTCCGACGTTCGACCACATGCACCGCTTCCTGCCCGCGCTGGTGCAGCGGAACGGCGGCCGCACGATTTCGGTGGAGGTGAACCACCGCCCACGCACGCGCGGGACGTCGAACTACGGCATGTTCGACCGGCTGTGGGTGGGGATCGTGGATCTGTTCGGGGTGATGTGGCTGCAGCGCCGCGTGCGAAGGGCTCAGGTGACGGAAAGCAAGAATGCAGTAAAGATGTAAAGCTGCTAAACTGCGCCCATGAAAACCACCGTGATGATGACCAGCCGCGGCGTGATTACGCTGCCGGCGAAACTGCGCCAGGCGCTCGGGTTAAAGGCGGAAGACATCCTCATCGCCGAGACGACGCAGGATGGGCTGCTGCTCCGGCCCTCCGTCACCCTGCCGGTCGAGATCTACAGCGACGCGCGCGTGCGCGAGTTCGACGCCGGGGAAGCCGAACTGAAGAAGGTCCTCGAGCGGAAGAAGAAGGCCGCGCGCTGAGCAAAAAAAGGGGCGCACGGAGCGCGCATGCGCATCTTCCTGGACGCGAACATCCTGTTTTCCGCCGCGAAGACGGACGGCGCCGTGCGGGAACTGCTCCGCCGGCTGCGCGCCGGGAGGCATGAGTTGTGGGCGGACGGCTACGTGCTCGAGGAGGCACGGCGCAACCTGGAGGCCAAGGCGCCCGGCAGCCAGCGGGCGCTCGATGCCGTCGTTGCCGGAATCCGCGTCGCGGATGCACATCCGGGCGATGCTGACCCCGTGATTTCCGTCAAGTTGCCGGAGAAGGACCGCCCGGTGCTCGCCGCCGCGGTGCGCCTGGGCTGCGAGGCGCTCGTCACCGGCGACCGCAACCATTTCGGCGCGTTGTACGGCAGGACGGTGGCCGGCGTCGCCATTCATTCGCCGCGTTCGCTGGCCGAGACGTTGCTCCAGGCGCAGGCTTGAAGATCCGCACCTACCTGCCGGGGCTGGTGTTCCTCGCCACGCTGATCGCGGTCGGCTACGTGCTGGAGGAAGGCCTGCTCCAGGACATGCTGAGCGAAGCCTGGATCGACCGCGAGATCCGCGGCCAGGGCGTCTCGGGCGAGCTGCTGTTCCTCGCGGTGGGCGGCCTGGTCACCGCGTTGGCGATCCCGCGCCACATCGTCAGCTTCCTCGGCGGCTACGCTTTCGGCGCGCTGCCGGGAACCGCGCTCGCGGTGCTGGCGACCGAGATCGGCTGCGTGATCGTGTTCTTCTACGGCCGCTTCGTCGGCCGGCCGCTGGTGAGCGAGAAAATCCGCGCGCGCGTGCGCCGCATCGAGGATTTCCTCGCCGCCAATCCGTTTTCGATGACGCTGCTGATCCGGCTGCTGCCGGTCGGCAACAATTTCGCCACCAGCCTGGCGGCCGGCGTCTCGAGGGTGCCGGCGGGGCCGTTCCTGCTCGGTTCGCTGGTGGGCTACCTGCCGCAGACGCTGGTGTTCGCGCTCGCCGGCAGCGGCGTCGAAATGGGCGGCGGCATGCGCATCGCGTTCGCGGTGCTGTTCTTCATCGCCTCCGGCGCCATCGGCATCTGGCTGTACCGCAGGTACCGCCACGGCAAGTCGCTGGGCGAGGAAGTGGAGAAGTCGTTGTGAAGATCGAGCGGCCGCTGCTCGCGCTGCTCGGCGGCTGGCTGCTGTTCTCGGTGGCGTCGATCTGGCTGCGGCCGCTGTGGCCGGTGGACGAGACGCGCTACGCGAGCGTGGCCTGGGAGATGTGGCTGCGCGGCGATTTCCTGGTGCCGTACATCAACGGCGAGCCGTACAGCCACAAGCCGCCGCTCTTGTTCTGGATGATCCAGCTCGGCTGGGCGCTGTTCGGCGTCAACGACTGGTGGCCGCGGCTGGTTGGGCCGCTGTTCGCTCTTGCGGCCGTGCCTTTGCTGCTCAGGATGGAAAAACTTTTGTGGGGCAAAAAGCCAACCGCCCATTCCGTGTGGGTGCTGTTCGGCACGCTGCTGTTCGCCGGCTTCGTGACGCTGACGATGTTCGACCTGCTGCTGCTCGACTGTGCCTTGGTTGGAATGATTGGAGTCATTGAGCTTTCACAGGGGAAAAGAAAAGGCCTTCTATGGTTAGGTGCCGGCATTGGTCTCGGTGTGCTGGCAAAGGGGCCGGTGATCCTGCTGCACGTGCTGCCGGCGGCGGTCTTCGCGCCGTGGTGGGCGCCGCGAAAAAAGGAAAACGAGGGCCGCAGTTTCTCCCGCTACTACCTGGATCTTTTCCTCGGCGTGCTGCTGGGCGCGGCGATCGCGCTTGCCTGGGCGCTGCCGGCGGCGTATTTCGGCGGCGAAGCGTACCGGCACGCGATTTTCTGGGGGCAGACCGCAGGGCGGGTGTCGGAGTCCTTCGCGCACCGCTCGCCGTGGTGGTACTACCTGCCGATGCTGCCGGTGATTCTGTTTCCCTGGTTCGTCTGGCCGAGGGTTTGGAAAGGAATTTCCTTGAAAGACCAGGGCCAGAAATTCCTCGCGGCCTGGCTGGTCCTCACTGTGGTGGGCTTTTCGCTGGTGAGCGGCAAGCAGGCGAAGTACCTGGTGCCGTTCCTGCCCGCGTTCGCGCTGCTGGCCGGGCGAGCGCTCGACGAATTGCGCACGGCGCCGCGCTGGTGGGAATTCCTGCCGCCCGCGCTCGGCTTCCTCGCTATTCCCGGGGTGTTGTTCTGGCTGCGCACGCGGCCGGAGTCGATGAAGCTGCCCGAGTGGGCGGGAGACGTGCCGCTGTGGCCGCTGGCGCTGCTCGCCTGCCTGGCGCCCCTGTTGTTGTTTGTTGGAAGAATGGAACCCCTGAAACAAATGCGCGCGCTGTCATTCGCTGTGCTGTTCGGCATGGCGGTGCTGGGCGCCGGGGTGATCCCCGCGTTCGTGCCGTACAGCGATCCCGCGCCGGCGGCGCGCCACCTGGCCGCGCTGCAGGCGCAGCAGCTGCCGCTCGCCTACCTCGGCAAGTACCACGCGCAGTACAACTTCATCGGGCGGCTGCGCGAGCCGATCGAGATCCTCGATGCGGCGGAGGTCAGGCGCTGGGTGGCGGCGCAC
>JANXUV010000161.1 GCA_025356085.1 Betaproteobacteria bacterium | reverse complement strand
CGTACAAATCGCTCAAAGCGCTCGTCGACGCCGCCAAGGCCAATCCCGGCAATATCCCGCGGAGGCAAACGGAATCTCGCCCGGCTTCGCCCGCGCCGCATCAATCAGCGACTTGAGCGAAGCATAGGAGCCGCCGCGCGCGGTCACCATCACGTATGGCGTGATGCCGAGGATCGCGACATCGACGAGGTCCTTCAGCGGATCGTAGGGCAGGCTCTTGTAGATGGCGGAATTGGCGGCATGTGACGCGGACTGCACCAGCAGCGTGTAGCCATCGGCATCGGATTTCACCACCGCCTGGGTGCCGATCTGGCCGCCCGCTCCCGGGCGGTTCTCCACCAGCACCGGCTGCTTCCAGAGTTCGCCCAGGTGCCTGGCGACGATGCGGCCGGCGATGTCGGCGCCCGAGCCCGGCGTGAGCGGCACGATCAGCCGCACCGGCTTGGAGGGATAGTCCTGAGCGCAGGCGACGCCCGCCAGCAGAAGCAGTGCGATCAAAACCGCAAGTTTTTTCATCAGTGCAATTTACCGCAGATTGACGAGAACGAGGCCCGCACCTGCCAGCAGCGCCGCGGACAGGAAGGTCGCCGTGAGCGGCTCATGCGCGCGGCGCGTTATTTGCCCGCATACGGAACGTTCTCCGAGACGACGTTCCACATATGGCGTGCCGATGGTTCCAGCTGCTCTTCGCGGATGTGGCCGACCAGCCCGGCCGCACGGCTCACCACCGCGATGCCGCGCATCACCTCGCGCGGCACGCCGATTTCGCCGAGCAGCGCGGCCACCGCCCCAGTGGCGTTGATGGTGAGGTGCCGGCCCCAGGCCGCGTCCACCTCCTTCGCCAGCAGGCGAAGCGCGCGGATGTGGCGCCCGGGCACGCCCGCCTCTTCGGCGACGGCGAGCAGGCGCGGTGAGCGCGGATCGTCCGGCTTGTGGTGCGGATGGCCGAAACCCGGGATCGGCTGCTTCGCCGCCCGCACGCGCTGGGCGATGACCTTGGCGCGCGCTGCTTCTCCCTCCGGCGCCGCAAGAATTTCCTCAAGGTTGGCGGCGCAGCCCTCCATGGTGCCGATGAAGGTGCTGCCGACGCCGAGCAGGCCCGCGGCAACTGCCGCCTGCACGGCTTCCGGACAGGAGTCGTAGATCAGGCGGGAGACGATGGTCGAGGGCGTGATGCCGTGCTCCATCAGCGTGACCAGCACCGCATCGAGGATTTTCGCCTGCGCGGGCGTCGGCCGGTTGCCGAGCAATTGGAAATACATCATCTCGGTGAACGTCAGCCTGCCGATCAGTTCGTCGACCAGGTTGGCGCCGCGAACATAAATGGCTTCCGTGGTGTGGTGTGCGATTTTGGTGGTCGGCTTGGCCATGGGTGATTCTCCCGTCAACATTATTTCGCAGCGAACAGGTTACCGCGCAGCAATGCCAGCAGCGTGCGGGCGAGCACCAGCACCACGGCTGCCGTCGCGAGCAGAAGCAGCCCCGCCGCCAGCGCCGGCCATGGGCCGTGCGGATGATGTTTCGCAAAGAGCGCCGCGGCGCCCGCCAGCGCATCCAGCGGAAAGGTGAAGGCCCACCAGGGCGCGCCGAACGGCCAGCGCCGGAATCTGCGCGCCGCGATGAAGAGCGTCACGGCAAGCGGCAGCGCGAGGAAATAGAGCAGCGACAGACCGTCCAGCCCCGGCCACAGGGCGTCGCCGTTGACGTAGATCAGGCACGGCGGCACCAGCAGGATGAAAGCGCTGGGCCGCAGTCCTTCCGGCAGCGCCGGCCCGGCCTTCATCCGGTAGAAGATCGCGCCCATCACGAAGGGCGCCGCGAATGCGGAGACGCAGAACATGGCGGCGGCGAGTTCGCGGTGGTCAAGCGGCAGCCCGGCAAACGGCATCACGATGCCGCCCACCAGCACGATCAGCCAACCGCCATTGATGTGCACAAGGCCAATCCGGCGGCGCAGCAGCAGCGTGAGCGCCCAGGCCTGCAGGGCGAGCATCAGCAGGACGCCGCACCACCACAGCCCCTGCGCGAGGTTTGCCGAATGCGGCTCCACGCCTGCTGCGACTAGCGTCATGCCGACGGGCAGCGCCGCGCAGAAGCCGATGAGCGCGGAATTGGCAAGCTCCTCGCGCACCGCGGCGCCGTGACGCAGCACTTTGAGTACATAAGTCGCCAGCAGCGCCGTCAGCGCGAGCGCCGCAAGCGCGATCCACAATTCCGGGAACCAGGTCGGTAGCGGCACGACCGGTGCGGCGGCGCGGCCCGCGAGACCCAGCCCGGCCAGTCCCATCACCGCGCCGAACATTCCGACTGGCACATGGCGCAGCGACTGGGCCACCACTCGCCTCAGGAGGTGCCGAGGTAGTAGTTTTTCACCAGCGGATTGTTTTCCAGCTCGGCGACCGACTTGCCCTCGAACACGATCTCGCCGTGCACGATGATATAGCCGCGGTCGGCGATGCGGATCGCCTGGTGGAAATTTTGCTCCGCCATCAGCACCGTGAGGCCGTGACGCTCCTTCAACTGCTTGATCATCGTCACGGTGTTCGACACCAGCAGCGGCGACAGTCCCACCGAAGGCTCGTCCACCAGCAGCAGCCTGGGCGAGGACATCAGCGCACGCGCGATCGCCAGCATCTGCTGCTGGCCGCCCGACATCGAGCCCGCCAGCTGGCGCCGGCGCTCCTTGAGCACCTCGAAAGTCTCGTAGCAGAGCGAGAGGTTCTTCGCGATGTCGGGGCGCGCCTTGGGGCGGAACGCGCCCAGCAGCAGGTTTTCCTCCACCGTGAGCTTCGGGAACAGCCGCCGGCCCTCGGGGACGAGGGCCACGCCGAGGTTTACGATCTCTTCCGTGGAAAGTTTTGTCAAATCGAAAGCCTTTCCATCCAGGGTCAGAACAATCCTTCCTTGTGTGGGGCGGACCATCCCCATCACGCATTTCATCAGCGTGCTTTTGCCGTTGCCGTTGGTGCCGAGCAGCGCCACCGTTTCTTTTTCCCTGATCGAAAGGGAAAATCCGTGCAGCGCGCGCACCGCTCCATAGCCGGCATCGATGCCCTCAACAATGAGTTCAAGCGCCAAGATAGGCCCTCTGCACGCCGGGGTCCTGCACGATCGAATCGGGCGTGCCCTCGCAGATGATGCGCCCCGCGTCCAGGCATACGATGCGCTGCGAGAATTTCATCACCGCCTGCATGATGTGCTCGATCATGATGATGGTGATGCCGGCGGCGTTCAGCTTGAACAGGATCTCCAGCACCTCGCTCACTTCGTTGCCGGACAGCCCCGCCATCGCCTCGTCGGAGATCAGCAGCTGCGGCCGCGCCGCCATCGCGCGCGCGAGTTCCAGCTTGCGCAGTTCGACCTGCGACAGCTGGTTGGACTGCGTCGCCGCCTTGTCGGCAAGGCCGATCTGGCGCAGGATGTCGTGGGCTTCCTCGATCTTGCCGTTGCTCACGTACTCGAGCGGCACCAGCAGGTTTTCGAGCACCGACATGCTGGCGAAGGGCCGCGGAATCTGGAAGCTGCGCGCGATGCCGCGGCGCGTGCGCTGATAGGCCGGCAGCTTCGAGATCTCCCTGCCGTCGAAACGGATGCTTCCGCTGTCGTTGGCCAGCACGCCCGAGACGCAATTGATCAGCGTGGTCTTGCCCGAGCCGTTCGGGCCGATCAGGCCGAAGCGCTCGCCTCTGGCGACGCCGATGCTCACCCCGGACAGGGCCGCGAAGCCGCCGAATTGTTTTGAAAGATTCCGGATTTCCAGAATGAGATTCATTTTTTACGCGGAAAAAATCTTCTGAACAAGCCCAGAATCCCCTCGGGTGCGGCGACGACGAAGACCACCAGCAGCACGCCGACCACCAGCACGTTGATTTCGGAGGAAATCGTCACCGTCACCACCTGCTGCACCGTGCCAAGCAGCACCGCGCCGATCACCGGCCCGATCCAGTGCCCCATGCCGCCGATGATCGGCATCGCCAGCGCGTTGACGGCGTGGTTCAGGCTGAACGCCGAAGTCGGCTCGATGAACGACAGATACTGCGCGTACGGCGCGCCGGCCGCGCCCATCAGCGCCCCGGACAGCGTGGCGGCGCCGAGCTTGAGCTTGAGCGTCGGCACGCCCGAACATTCGGCCGCGCCTTCATTGTCGCGGATCGCGCGCAAGCCCCTGCCGATCCAGGAGGTCTCGACGTAGCGCGCCGCCCCGACCGCGATCACCGCGATCACCGCCATCACGAAGAACAAATAGACGGTGTGGCTGGCGAAGAACGGCGTTTCGGTCGGGCGCAGGGTCGGCAGCCCCTTGGCGCCGCCCACGTAGTGCCAGTTCAGCACCACGGTCTCGAGCACGATCGCCACCGCGATGGTGGCGATGGAAAAGAAAATCCCGCGCAGGCGAAGGGTCAGCATGCCCACGCCGAAGCCGAGCAGGCCCGCGGCCGCGGCACCGGCGAGGATCTGCAATCCCAGCGGCAGCGCGAACGCCTTGTACAGCGCCACCGCGGTATAGGCGCCCACGGCAAAAAAAGCGCCCGAACCGAAGTTCACATAGCCCGCATAGCCGCCGAGGATGTTCCAGGCGGTGGCGAGCACGATGAGCTGCAGCACTACGTAGCCGGCGAAGAAGAAATACTCGTTTTGGAAAACGAGAGGCATCGACGCGGCCAGCGCGAGCACTCCTGACGAACCAAGCAAGAAACGCTTCACCTAGCGTCCACGCATTAACGACCGAACAATCCGGCGGGGCGCACGCCCAGGACCACCAGCAGGATGCCGAAGGCCACCGCTGGCGCCCACGCGGTACCGGCGGAGGTCAGCACGATCGATTCAGCGATGCCGAGGATCAGCCCCGCCACCAGCGTGCCGCTCATGCTGCCCAGCCCCGCGAGCACGACGACGCAGAAGGTGCGGCCGATGTACAGGCGGTCGAGGTTCGGATCGACCGGGCCGATGATGATCAGCAGCGCGCCGGCGAGCGCGCAGGTCGCGGTGGCGATGCCGAAGGCCCAGCGCTTGATGCGCACGGGATTCGCGCCCATCAGCCGCAGCGCGCCCTCGTCCTGCGCGACCGCCTTGATAGCGCGGCCGGTGAAGGTGCGCGACAGGTAGAGCGCGAGAGAACCCGTCAGCGCCAGCGCCACGCCGAAAGCGACCAGCATGCGCTTCGGGATGCGCATCTCGCCGATTTCCACGCTGGTGCCGATGTAGGACGCGTCCACCAGCCGCTGGTCGACCCCGAACGCGAGAATCAGGCCCACCTGCACGATAAAGGCGACGCCGAAAAAGAAAGCGATGCCGCGCAGCCCCTGGTCGCTGCCGCGGCCCTCGAAGGTCGAGTAGTAGAACTGGTAGACGCCCAGCCCGAAGACGAAGAACACCGGCGTCAGCAGCAACCCGGCCAGCACCGGGTCGACACCGTAGCCGGCCAGCAGGTAAGTCGCGTACGCGCCCAGTACCAGGAACGCCGGGTGGGCGACCTGCGGCACGTCGAGCAGCCCGAAAGAAATCGAGAGCCCGACGCTGACCGCAGCGTAGAAGCAGCCTAGCAGTATCCCGGCGAGGACCGCCTCGAAAAGGAGCTGGCCGTCCAGAGCTTAGTTCCGCGCCTTGTCGAAGGGCGCGATGATGTCGCCCGTCTTCAGCGCCGCCGGCCCGATGATCACCTGCTTGCCGGCCTCACGGAACTGCTCGATGTCCTTGCCTTTGATGCCGCGGAATTGCGCCTGCGGCACGCGCGGCGTGGACCACTCGCCAACCGTGTCGAAGCGGATGTTGCCGACCATGGTTTTCATCTCGGTCTTATGCAGGTAGGCGGCGAGCACTTTCGAATCGATGCTCTTGGTCGCGGTCACCGCCTGCTCCAGCATCTGGCCGATGGCATAGTTGAACGGCGGCAGGTAGTAGCCCAGCGGATCGACCTTCTCGGCCTTCGCCCGCACCGAGTAGCGCTTCAGGAATTCGGTGACCGCCGGGTTGGCCATGGTCTTCTCGGGCACCCAGCTGTTGTAATTCACGAAGCCGTTCAGCATCGGCCCCAGCGCTTCCATGATCGGGGCGAACTGCAGCCCGACCATGCCGCCGCCGATCATCTGCACCGTCGGGCCGACGCCCAGCTCGTTCACCGCGCGCACGATCGCCGCCGATTCGGCCGGATACGAACAGATGAACACCAGATCCGGCTTGGCCGCGCGCACCGCGCGGATGATCGAGGAGAAGTCCACCGAGTTGGGCGGGTAGTTCTGGTCGTAGACGAATTGCAGGCCCTTCGCCTTGGCAATGGCGCGCGCGCCGGTGCACAGGTTCTGCGCGAATTCGGCATCCGCCGCCATGATGGCGATGGTCTTGGCGCCCAGCTTCTGGCCCGCGTCGAGGAAGGGGCCGCCCCAGGCGAGCGCGCCCGCGCCCCAGGGCGCGTTGTTGAACCACTTGTCATGCTTGATCTGGGCATTCACGTCGAATGAAAAATTACCCATCAGCAGCAGGTCGCGCTGCTTCACCAGCGGCATGATCGGCGCGGTCACGTTGGTGCCGTAGGGCGCGATCAGCAGGTCGACCTTGTCGACATCCAGCAGCTTCGTATAGATGCCGGGGACCAGCGCCGGATTGGTCTGGTCGTCATAGGCGATGAACTGCAGCTTGCGCCCGAGCAGGCCGCCTTTCGCGTTGACGTCCTCCACCCACATCTGCAGCGCGAGCAGCGCCGCCTTGCCGCCGCCGCCGAGGGCGCCGGTCTGGGGCATGCTCATGCCGATCTTGATGGGCTGCTGCGCGACCGCGGCAAACGATAGCGCGGCCAGCGCGGCAGCGAACAGATTGCGGATTTTCATGGCTTCCCTCCTCAGGGTGGTTCGGGGCATTATAGTAAGAAATGGCCATGATTCCACGCGAAAGAGCCCCCTATTCCGCCATCGTCGACCGCCCGCCGCTCAAGCTCCCCGGTGGTGCGCGCGTGGTGGTGTGGACCATCGTCAACCTCGAAGTCTGGGACATCGCCCGCGCCATGGCGCGCCAGGTGCTGCCGCCGCCCACCGGCATCCCGCTGCTGCCAGACGTGCCCAACTGGACGTGGCACGAGTACGGCATGCGCGTCGGCTTCTGGCGCTTCGAGGCGCTATTTCGCAGGCTGAAAATCAAGCCGACGCTGGCGCTGAATGCCCGCGTCTGCGTGGACTACCCGCGCGTGGCGCAGGCCTGCAAGGACGCCGGCTGGGAATTCATGGGCCACAGCTACGAGCAGGGTCCAATCCACAAGGAAGAAGACCAGCCAGGCATGATCCGGCGCTCGCTCGACACCATAGAAAAATTCACCGGCAAGCGCCCGCTTGGCTGGCTCGGACCGGGCCTGACACAGACGCTGGACACCCCGGAGAACCTCGCTGCCGCGGGCGTAAAGTACATCGGCGACTGGGTCTATGACGACGAGCCGACGGAAATCAAGACCACCAGCGGCCCGCTGATCACCTTGCCCTACTCAGTGGAGACCAACGACATCCCAATGATGATGGTGCAGCACCACGAGGCGGCCTACTGGACGAAGAAGTGCCTGGACAGCTTCGATCGGTACTACGAGGAAGGCAAACAGCGGCCGAAGATCATGGCGATCGCCATCCACCCCTACATCAGCGGGCAGCCGTTCCGCATCAAATACCTGGAAGAGATCTACAAGAAAATCAACCAGAAGAAAGGCGTTCTCCACTGGAACGGAGAACAGATCCTCGACTGGTACCTCAAAACCCGGAAGCCATCAGCTCGGGCTTGATGCCCGCCGCCTCCGAATTCGTGTAGTTCAGCTCGATCTTGATGCCGTTCGGGTCGTACATGAAGAGCTGGTAGAGGCCCTGGTCGTTCACCTGGCGCTGCTTGAAGTCCACCTTCTCGGCGCGCAGGTGTTCGAGCATTTTTCCCAGCCCGGTCGCGCGGAAGGCGATGTGATCCAGCACGCCGGTGCCGTGCGTGGCCTGCGATTCCTGGCCGACGTACTTCTTGCGGTTCTCGCTCACCTTCGCGCCACCCTCGGTGATGTGGACGATATCCTTGCCGCCGAGGTAGAGCCAGCACACAGGGAACTTGAAGTCCGGGTTCGGCCCAACCTCCATGCCGAGCACGCGCACGTACCAGTCACGCGTCTTTTCGATGCTTTCGGTCTGCACCAGGAAATGCTCGATATGGCTCAGGGGCATTTTTTCAGCGCTCGCAGAATTTTCTCGGGCGTGAACGGCATCGCCGTGACGCGCGCATCCAGCGGCATGAGCGCATCGTTGATGGCGTTCATCACCGCCCCCGGCGCACCCGCGGTACCCGCCTCGCCGACGCCCTTGGCGCCCAGCTGCGACTGCAGGGTCGGTGTTTCGACGTGCGCGCAGACGATGTCGGGCATTTCGCCTCTCATCGGCACCAGGTAGTCCGACATGCTGCCGTTGAGCAGCTGGCCTTCTGGGCTGTAGAGGCATTCCTCGAACAGCGCGGCACCGATCCCCTGCACCACACCGCCGCGCAACTGCTCGTCCACCAGCATCGGGTTGATGATCGTCCCCGAATCCTCCACGCACCAGTGCTTGAGCAGCTTTACGAATCCGGTATCGATATCGACTTCGACAAGGGACGCCTGGATGCCGTTGGTGAAGGTGAAGCCGTACTGGCGCGGCGTGTAATGCCGCGTAACAGTCAGCTCGGCCTGAAAATCCATCGGTAGCGTGTCCGGGCGGAAGTAAGCAACGCGGCCGAGCTCCGCCAGAGGCAAAAGGGGTTGTTGTGTCAATTTGTTGATGATCGAATTTTCCTGGATATCGAGCGTGTCTTTCTCGACATTCAAGATCTTCGAAGCGATATCCAGCATGTTCGAGCGCAGTGCGCGGCCCGATAGCAGCACCGCCTCGCCCCCGATGCCCGCGCCGCGCGAAGCCCAGGTGCCGCCGCCGTAAGGCGTCACTCCGGTATCGCCCGTAATTACTTTTATTTTTTCTAAAGAAACCCCCACGGCACTTGCGGCAATTTGCGCAAAGATGGCCTCGGTGCCCTGCCCTTGCTCGGTGACGCTGCACATCACCGTCACCATGCCCGTCGGCTCCAGCCGCAGCGTGGCGCCGTCCTGCGCCGAGATGCGCGCGCCGCCGACGCCGTAGAAGGCGGGCGAAGGATTGGTCACTTCGATCATCGCCGCCAGGCCGATGCCGCGATAGACGCCTTTCTCGCGCAGTTGAACTTGCTCTTGTCTTAACTGGGGGTAATTCATTTTTTCGAGAAGCAAGTCCAGACATTTGTGATGCGAGAGTTTCTCGAATTTCACCCCGGAAGGGAACGTGTACGGGTAGGCGTCGTCGGCAATCAGATTCTTGCGCCGGAACTCGGCCGGATCCATCTTCAGCTTTTGCGCCGCCAGGTCCACGATGCCTTCGGTCAGCGCCACCGCGATCGGATGGCCGACGGCGCGGTACTGGCAGGTGACATTCTTGTTGGTGAACACCACGTTGAGTTTGCCGCGGTACTTCTGGTGCTTGTAGGGCCCGCCGGTGAGGTTCACCACCTGGTTGCCTTCGATGCCGCTGGTGCGCGGATAGACCGAATACGGGCCAATCGCGGTGAGGTCGTCCATGTCGAAGGCGAGGATCTCGCCCTCCCTGGTGCAGGCGAGGCGCACCTTGACCCGGTGCTCGCGCGCGTGGATGTCGGTGGCGAACGATTCGAGCCGGTCGGCGACGAACTTGACCGGCCGGCGCAGCATCACCGACAGCGCCGCGGTCGCCATTTCGTCGGGATAGACA
>JANXUV010000155.1 GCA_025356085.1 Betaproteobacteria bacterium | reverse complement strand
ACTCTCTCTGTGCTCGTTGAAGATCTGTTCCGGTGTCTGGTACGGGAACAGTCTTTCCCCGGCGGGTGAGAATTTCCGGGCGAAATCCACTGCAATTTTCCAGTCGGCGCGGGCTTCGCCGGGCGGCGGAACGGCCGCGCGCACGCGCGAGATACGCCGCTCAGAATTGGTGACGGTTCCTTCTTTCTCCGCCCAGCTTGCCGCGGGCAGCAGCACATCGGCATAGTCGCAGGTCTCGGCGCCGCGGAACGCCTCTTGCACGACGACGAACTCGGCGCGCTCCAGCGCTTTCCGGACCGCGTTCGCGTCGGGCATCGACTGCGCCGGATTCGTGCAGGCGATCCACACCGCCTTGATTTCGCCGCGGCCGATGGCTTCGAATAGTTCCACCGCCGTCTTGCCGGGCTGCGACGGGACGGTGTCGATGCCCCAGAGCGTCGCTACTTCCTTCCGGTGCTCTTCATTGTCCAGGTCGCGATGACCCGACAGCAGGTTCGCCATGCCGCCGACTTCGCGCCCGCCCATGGCATTGGGCTGCCCGGTGAGCGAGAAGGGCCCCGCGCCCGGCCGGCCGATCTGACCGGTGGCGAGGTGCAGGTTGATGAGCGCGCAGTTCTTCCAGGTGCCGCTCGCCGACTGGTTCAGGCCCTGGCAGTAAAGCGACAGCGCGGCCTTCGCGCGGCCGAACAGGCGCGCCGCCTCGACGATCTTCTCGACGGGCAGGTCGCAGACTTCCGCGGCCCGCTCCGGGGTCCAGTGGTCAATCAGGGGTTTCAGGTTTTCGAAATTCTCGGTTTTTGAATTCTTGAACTGGAAATCTGAAAGGCCTTCCCTTTCAATCACATTCAACATCGCATTGAAAAGAGCGATATCCGTGCCGGGCTTGAGCGCGAGATGCAGGTCGGCGGCGCGGGCGGTGACGGTGGCGCGCGGATCGATGACAAGGACCTTCATGCGGGGATTCTTCGCGCGTGCGTCTTCGATGCGCCGGTAGACGATGGGGTGGGCGAAGGCGGTATTGGAGCCCGCGATGAGGATCAGGTCGGCGGTGTCGATGTCCTCGTAGGCACAGGGCGGCGCGTCGGCGCCTAGCGACTGCTTGTAGCCTGCCACGGCAGAAGACATGCACAGGCGCGAGTTGGTGTCGACGTTATTGGTGCCGACCAGGCCCTTGGCGAGCTTGTTGAAGACGTAGTAGTCCTCGGTCAGCAGCTGCCCGGAGATATAGAACGCTACCGCATCCGGGCCGTGCTCGGCGATGATTTGCCTGAACTTCTGTGCTGCATGGTCCAGCGCCTGGTCCCAGGTTTTCCGCTCGCCGTCGACCTCGGGGTACAGCAGGCGCGCGCCGGCGTCGGTGGACAGGTGCAGCGCCGCGCCCTTGGTGCACAGGCGCCCGAAATTGGCCGGATGCGCGGCATCGCCTTTCACTGAAAAGACGCCATGCTTGTGCGTGGTTGCCACCAGGCCGCAGCCGACGCCGCAGTAGCAGCAGGTGGTGGCCACCTGCTTGCGCGGCTCGACGACGACCCAGCCCTCTTCGATTCTCGCGACGTAGACCGGAAGCCGCTCGGAGGCGTCTTCCACGCAGCGGCCGGTGAGAAGGTTGAAGTGCTGCTTGTAGACGGGCGAGGCGACGACCAGCTTCCCGTTCAGGTCGCCGACGATGCCGCGCGAAAGGACGTTGGCGCCCGAGAACGGGTCCTGGTTGCCGACGGCATGCACGCTGTCGTCGTCCAGCCTGAATACCGCTACTTGCTCGCCGTCCACGAGCGCTGCCACGCCGGCATTGGGGACGATGTCCTCAAGCGGGCAGATTCGCGTCGCCATGGCTTCACGCGGCTTCAAGATCGGTCTCCCGCTCCTGCGGCCGCGCCGGCCGGATCTGTTCGCGCTCGGTGACGAACACCACGCCGGCATCCGGCTCGTCGCTGTTCACGAAATGGCGGAAGCGCTTGAGGATCTCGGGCGTCTCGATCGCTTTTTTCCATTCGCAGGCATAGCTATCGACGAACTTCTGCATGTCGGCTTCCAGCTCGGCGCCGATGCCGAGCGAGTCCTCGCAGACGGCGCGGCGCACGTAGTCGATGCCGCCTTCCAGGTTTTCCAGCCAGGTGCTGGTGCGCTGCAGCCGGTCGCCGGTACGGATATAGAGCATCAGGAAGCGATCGATGAACTTGATGAGGGTCTCGCTATCAAGGTCCTTCGCCAGAAGGTCGGCGTGCCTCGGTTTGATGCCGCCGTTGCCGCAGACGTACAGGTTCCACCCCTTCTCGGTGGCGATGATGCCGACGTCCTTGCCCTGCGCCTCGGCACATTCGCGCGTGCAGCCGGAGACCGCCATCTTGATCTTGTGCGGCGCGCGCAGGCCGCGGTAGCGCTGCTCGACGCGGATCGCCATCGCCACCGAATCCTGCACGCCGTAGCGGCACCAGGTGCTGCCGACGCAGGATTTCACGGTGCGCAGAGCCTTGCCGTAGGCGTGCCCGGACTCGAACCCGGCCGCGATCAAGTCCTTCCAGATGAGCGGCAGCTGTTCGGCGCGCGCGCCGAAGAGATCGATGCGCTGCGCGCCGGTGATCTTGGTGTAGAGGCCGAATTTCTTCGCCGCCTCGCCCAGTGCGATCAGCTTGGCCGGCGTGATTTCGCCGCCCGGCACGCGCGGCACCACCGAGTAGGTGCCGTCCTTCTGCAGGTTGGCGAGGAAATGGTCGTTGGTGTCCTGCAGCGGGGCGTGCCTGGGCTTGAGGATCATCTCGTTCCAGCAGGAGGCGAAAATCGAAGCCGCCGCCGGCTTGCAGATGTCGCAGCCCCGTCCCCGTCCATGCTTGCCGACTAGCTCGTCGAAGCTCTTGATCGCGTTGATCCTG
>JANXUV010000138.1 GCA_025356085.1 Betaproteobacteria bacterium | reverse complement strand
CGCTTCGCGCAGCGCCGCGCGCAACTGGAGAAGGCGGGCACCTCGGGGCGCCGCGGCACTTCGCGCATCGATGACCCCAAGGCCTACCAGGCTGAAGGCGTCCTGTTTCTCACGCCGAACTCCCGCTTCGACTACCTGTTGCAGCGGCCCGAAGGCAGCAATGTCGGCAAGGCCGTCGGGCGCGAACGCAGTCGCGGTCGGCAGCAGCGGCAAGGATCTGCACTTCACCAGCCTGCGCCTGGCGCGCTATCCGGTCGCCAGCGGCAGCTACGTGCGCGCGAATGCCTCGCAGGGCGAGACGCGCAGCCACGGCTTTTTCTACAAGCCGGAGAACGAGAACGGCGGCCTGGTCGGACTGCCGATAATCGGCGGCGGGGAATCCGCCGGCCGCCAACTGCGCAAGGAATCGGCCTCGCTGCTCTATCTTCGCAACGAAGCGCTCACGCTTTCGGAACTGGGAACGCTTGACTCCCACGCCGGCAGCGTGAACGATGGCTGCCGCGCTTCCTGCGTGGACTGGTACGGCAATTCGCGGCCGCTGTTCCTGCGCGGCCGCATGTTCGCGCTGATGGGCTACGAGCTGGTCGAGGGCCGCGTGAACGGGAACGGCATCAGCGAACTGCGCCGCATCAGCTTCGCGCCGCAGGCCGCGGTGGACGAGATAGCGAACTGACGATCCATTCGACCTTCCCGCCGGGCAGTCGTAACGCGCCTTCAGCCCTTCTTCTTGACGGCGATGATTTTTGCGAGCGCCGGGAAGTACTCCTTGCCATGGCCGGCGCGAATCGCCTTCTTGATGATTTCCTTCGCGTTGTCGGCGCCATGCAGGAACAGGCCTGCCTCCTCGGCGAACCGCAGCGCGTAGCGGATGTCCTTCAGCGCATACTCGGAGGAGAACGCCTTCTCGGGATAGTCGCCCGTCAGCATCGCCTTGATGCCGTGATTGCGCAGCGCGAAGCTGTCCGCGGAACCCTTGGAAAGCGCCTCGAAGCCGAGCGCCGGATCGACCCCGGCATGGCGGATCAGTGCCAGCGCCTCGGCCAGCGCCACCACGTTCTGGAACAGCACCATGTTGTTGATGATCTTCATCGCCTGGCCGGCGCCCGGCCCGCCGCAATGCGTGATGTCGGTGGCGACGTATTCGAACAGCGGCTTGAGGCGCGCGAATACATGGTCCGGGGCGCCCACCATCACCGACAGCGTGCCGTCCACCGCCGCCTGGCGCGTGCGCGCCACCGGCGCATCGGCGAACTGGATGCCGCGCGCGAGAAAGCGCGCGCTCAGGTCGCGCGCCATGTTCACCGGCGTGGTTGAGAAGTCCACCACCAGGCCGCCCGGCTTCAAATGGGTGAGCAGGCTGCCCGCGCCCATGCACACCGCGTTCACCTGCGGGCCCCCGGGCAGCGACAGGAAAATGATGTCGGCGTGTTCGGCGACATCGCGAATGGATTCCGCCGGCGTCACCCCAGCTTCATCCATTTGGGCGAGCGCTTCCAGGTCGCTGTCGTATGCGCGCACTTCCTGGCCCGACTTGGCCGCAAGATTGCGGCACATCGGCGCACCCATCGTTCCCAAGCCGATGAATCCCAGCATCAGTCCTCCTTCAGTACGGCCAGCGCATCCACCGCCACCACGCCCCGTTCCTTCACGATCACCGGGTTCGCCTCCGCCTCTCGCACCGGCCGCCCGGCCAGCAATGCCAGCCGGGACAGCGCCGCCACCGCACGCGCCAGCGCCGGCAAATCGCCCGGCGGCAAACCGCGGTAACCGCGCAGCACCGCGAACCCCTTCACCTGCCCGATCATCTCCAGCGCCCCGGCTTCGTCCACCGGCGCCAGGCGCAGAACCACGTCATTGTAGAGTTCCGCGAGGATTCCGCCCGCGCCCACCATTACCACCGGACCGACCACCGGATCGTCGCGGTAGCCGACGATGGCTTCGGCCAGCCCCGCTTCCATGCGCTGAACGAGAAGCGGTTCGCCCTTATTCGCCAGCGATTTTGCCTTGCTTTCGAATTCCTGGCGCGTGGCAATCCCGAGGAGCACGCCGCCCACGTCCGACTTGTGCGCGACGTCGGCGGAAAGAATCTTCAACGCGACGGGATACGGTAAGGCATGCGCGTAATCCGGGGGGCGCGCGATGGCGGATTCGACCACCGGGACGCCGAGCGAGGCGAAGAGTTCCAGCGCATTTTGCTCCGTTAATTTTCCTTTGAGCGGAATATCCAGCGAGCTTTCGTTTAGTTCCTTTCGAGGAGACTTCCATGAAAAATAGGCATGAAGGGCATCGGCACAGGCTTCCGGCGTGCGAAACGCGGCAACGCCGGCCCGCGCCAGCAGCGCGAGGGATTTGTCGGCCTGCGGCGTCATGAAGACCGCGAGCGGTTTCGCTCCGCGGTTCGCCTTGATGATCGGCTCGACCGCGTGTTGCGGATGGAACATCGCGGAAGAGCCGACGACCGCCAGCACCGCGTCGCAGCCATCGAACTCCAGCAGTTCGCCGACGACTGCGCCGTAGGTGGCGGCCTGCTTGCCCATCGTGAGGTCGATGATGGGCGCCCGCGGATCCGGCGATGCGATTTCGATGCCGCGCGTGCCGAGCCGGTCCACCACGCTCGCCGCGCCGCCGCCGGTCGTCGTCACCACCGCGACGCGCGGCACGCGCGCCAGGTCCGGCGGCTTGCGGCCTTCGAGCATCGGGCCGATCTCGATCAGCGTCTCCAGCATGTCCACGCGCACGATGCCGCAGTCTCGAAAATAGGCATCCATCGCCGCGTCCTCGCCCGCCAGCGCGCCCGTATGCGAGCGCGCCAGGCGCGCGCCCAGCTTGGAGCGCCCGAGCTTGTAGGCGATCACCGGCTTGCCGGCCGCGTGCGCCGCGCGTACCCCGCGAGCAAGCGCATCGGCATCGCGGATTGTTTCCAGAAACAACAGGAGCGTGCGCGTCTCCGGGTCGCCGGCGAGCATCCCGACGATCTCGCCCACGCCCAGGTCCGCCTCGTTGCCGACCGAGATCAGCTTGGAAAAACCCAGGCCGCGCGCCGCGCCGCGCGACAGCACGGTGCCGAGCATGGTGCCGCTCTGCGACACGATGCTGGTGCCGCCCGCGGGCGGCGCATCCATTTCCAGCACCGCGTTCACGGTGATCGGACAGCGGGCGATAAGGTTGATCATGCCCATGCTGTTGGGTCCAAGCAGCCGCACGCCGAGTTCCCGCGCGCGCGCCGCGAGCTTCAGCTGGCGCGCCATTCCCTTCTCGCCCGCGTCCGCGAAGCCGTCGCTGAATACGCTCGCCACCGGCACGCCCTTCGCGCCGCAGTCCTCGAGCGCAGCCTCGACGTCCTCCACCATGATGAAAGCGTGATCAATATCGAACGGGGTTTCTTTTACGCTCTTGTAGCTTTTCAACCCCAGAACTTCAGAACGAGAGGCGTTGATCGGCGCGATCTTCCCATCGTAGCCATGCTTCAGAAGGTAGCGCTGCGGGCGCGCGGTGTTTTTCACCGCGTCGCCGGAAGCGCCCACCAGCGCGACCGAGCGGGGCGCGAACAAAGCCTGCGCCAGAGTCATGGCTTGAGGGATTTCTCGGCTTCGAGTGTCCAGAGCTTCTGCAGCAGCGCTTTTGCCTTGCTCTCCCCTATCACCGGAACCGCGAGCTCGAGATACTTCTCATCCAGCTGCGCATCCGACAGCGGCGCCTCGGGGTCGCCGATGCGTGTCGGCTGCAGGAACTCCTCCTGCCGGCCGTCGCGCGCGGTGATGGCCACGCGCGCCGCGCGCTGCTGCGGGAACGCCGCGTCCAGTTCAGGATCGATGGTCACTTCGATCTTCGCCATCAGCTCGCGCGTGGCCGGATCGTTCATGCGCGCCGGCTCGAACGCGGCGAAGCGCACGCTGCCGTGCGTGAGCGCGGTGGCCACCACGTACTTGAGCGAGAAGCGCGCTTCCGCCGGCGTGGTCGGCGACTCGTAGCCCGACACTTCCTTGGCCGCGCGGTAGCTGCCGACGCGGATGCGTTCGATCTCGCGCGCCGCGATTTTCATGCGGCCCTGCAGCGCCAGCGCGCCGTCGATCGCGGCGAAGGTGTGGCCGCAGCAGGTGTGGTTCTTGAAAGTCATGCGGCAGATGTTGAATGTTTTTCCCAAAGACAAGAAGCATTCCTCCCAATCCGGCCCGTTCGACATCGCGCGTCCGAAGCCCGCGTCGCCCTCGATCACGTCCAGCGATCCGGTGACGCCCTCTTTCGCGGCGAGCGCGGCGGTGACTCCCGCTTCCGCTGCGCGGCCCGCGTGCAGCGGCTTGGACATCGAATCCATGCGGAAGGCCTGCTGCAGGGCGGCGGCGAATGTCGTGACCGTCGCCAAAGCATGAGCGAAGCGCCTCGCGTCCAGCTTGAGCAACTCCGAGGCCGCCGCGCACGCGCCGAATACGCCGATGGTGCCGGTGTTGTGCCAATACTTGTAGTGCGCCTTGCCCATCGCCGCGCCGATGCGCGTCGATATTTCGTAGCCGACGACCACCGCGCGCAGGAATTCTTCGCCGCTCGCGCCGTTCGCCTGCGCCAGCGCCAGCGCCGCTGGAATGGTGGGCGCGCCGGGATGATAGATGCCGTCGCGGAAGATGTCGTCCACTTCCACGGTGTGCGCCGCGCTGCCGTTGATCAATGCGGCCGCGCGCACCGTCGCCTTGCGGCCGAGCGCAAGCCCGGCATTGCCGTGATCGAGTTCTTCCCGCAGCGCTTTCTCAAGCAGCGTGGCAGGCGCCACAACCGCGCCCGGCAGCAGCGCCGCGTACCAGTCGATGACCGCGCGCTTCGCGTGGTGCAGCACCTCCGGGGCGAGCGGTACTTTGCGGTAGTCCTCGGCCCAGCGGGCGAAACGCTCAACCACGTACATGGTCGCGCCTCATGACAAGGTCGATGCCGCGGCGTCCAGACGGTCGCAGGCACGGTCGAGCAGCGCCTGCTCCGCGGCAAACGAGACGCGGAAGTACGGCGACAGGCCGTAGCCGGCGCCATTCGGCAGCGCGAGGCCCGCTTCGAGCAGCCAGGCCGTGACATCGGCATCGTTCTGCAATGTCCCGCCCTGCGGCGTGCGTCTGCCCAGCCATCCGGCGCATGATACATAGACGTAGAACGCGCCTTCGGGCGGCTGGCAGGCGAGCCCGGGGATCACGGCGAGGCGCCGCACCAGCGCGTTGCGCCGCGCTTCGAAAATCGCGCTGCGCTCTCGTACGATGTCCTGCGGACCGTTCAGCGCCGCCACCGCCGCCGCCTGGCTCACCGAGGAAGGATTCAGCGAACTCTGCGCCTGCAGGCGAGCCATGGCGCGCACCAGTTCCACCGGCCCTGCGCCGTAGCCGAGGCGCCAGCCGGTCATGGCGTAGGTCTTGGACACGCCGTTGACCGTGAAGATGCGATCGGCGAGTTGCGGCGCCACGGCGGCCAGCGTCGCGAATTTGCGGCCGTCGAAGAGCACGTGCTCATACATGTCGTCCGAAATCGTCCACACGGCGGGATGGCGCTCCAGCACGCCCGCCAGCGCCCGCAATTCTTCCGCCGAATACACCGCGCCGCTCGGGTTGGAGGGCGAGTTAAGCATCAGCCATTTCGTGCGCGGCGTGATCGCCGCCTCAAGCTGCCCTGCGCTCAGCTTGAAGCCGCTCTCGGGGCTCGTCGGCACCCAGACCGGCGTGCCGCCGGCGTAGTGCGTGATGTCGGCGTAAGCCACCCAGGACGGCGCCGGGATCACCACCTCGTCACCCGGATCGAGCGTCGCCATCAGCACGTTGTGCAGTACCTGCTTGCCGCCCGCACCGGCGGAGATGTTCTCCGGCTTGTACTCAAGACCATTCTCACGCTTGAACTTGCCGACGATCGCGGCCTTCAGCTCGGGCGTGCCGTCCACCTGCGTGTAATGCGTCTGCCCCGCGCGCATGGCGCGCGTAGCCGCCTCGATCACATGGTCGGGGGTATTGAAGTCGGGCTCGCCCTGCGCCAGCTCGATGACGTCCACGCCGGCGGCGCGCAGCTCGCGCGCGCGCTGCGCGGCGGCGGCCGACGCCGAAATGCGGGTGCGCGCGATGCGCGCCGACAGCAGCGTGCGATCCGCCTGGCCCATCGTCAGTTCACCACGATGCCGCGTTCCTGCACCAGGCGGCTCCATTTCTCGCGCTCAGCGCGCACGTGCTTCGCGAACGCTTCGGGCGGGCCGCCGACCGCGTCGGCGCCCTGCTCCGCGAGCTTCTGCTTCATGCCGGTGTCGGCGAGGATCGCGTTGGTTTCGCGGCTCAAACGCTGCACCACTTCGCGCGGCGCGCCCGCGGGCAGCGCGAAGCCGCTCCACGACAGCGACTCGTATCCAGGCACGCCCGCTTCGGCGATGGTTGGCACCTCAGGCAGCGCACTCGAGCGCTTCGAGCCGGTCACGCCCAGTGCGCGCAGCCTGCCGCCTTTGATGTGCGGCAGCGCCGAGGGCATGTTGTCGATGATCATCGAAACGCGGCCGGCGACGACGTCGATCAGCGCCTGGCCGCTGCCCTTGAAGGGCACATGCACCACGTCGATACCGGCCATGCTCTTCAGCAGCTCGGCCGAGAGATGCGTCGAGCTGCCCGCGCCGGAAGAGGCAAACGTCAGCTTGCCGGGCTCCTTCTTCGCCAAGGCGACCAGCTCCATCACGTTCTTTGCGGGCAGATCCAGCGGCACGGCGAGCACATTGGTGATCGAGGCGATGAAGACCACAGGCTCGAGGTCCTTCGCCGCGTCGTAATTCATGCCCTTGAACAATGCATTGTTGATCGCCATCACGCCGGTCGTCGCCATCAGCACCGTATAGCCATCGGGCGCCGACTTCGCGACCGCCTCGGCGCCGATGTTGCCCGACGCGCCCGCGCGGTTCTCCACCACCACCGATTGCGCCAGCGAGGACGAAAGCCTTTCGGCGACGAGCCGCGCGAAAATATCCGTCGATCCGCCCGGGGCGAACGGAACGATGATTCTCAGGGGTTTTACGGGGTATTTCTCTTGCGCATTTCCCGCAAGGGAAAAGGCAAGGGCAATGACAGCCAAAAACCCCTTCATGCCTAGTTCTTGTACGAAGGATCGATGCGGTCGGCCAGGCGCCGCATCGCCGGCCACTCGAGCAGGCCGTAGCTGCGGCGCGTGCCGGGCTTGTACATGTGGTTGGTCTTGTCGATGACTTCCTGGGGCGGCAGCAGGATGTCGTCGCCGCCGCCCTGCGCCATCACCTGCGTGCGGCAGGCGCGCTCGATGCGATAGATGTTGTTGAAGCCTTCGGCCACCGTGCGGCCGACGGCGAGCACGCCGTGGTTGCGCAGCAGCATCACGTCGCTGTCGCCCAGGTTGGCGACCAGTCGCGACTTCTCGCCCTCTTCCAGCACCACGCCTTCGTAGTCATGGTACGCAACTTTCGCAAATCGCATCGCGGTCTGCGTCATCGGCAGCAGGCCCTTTTTCAGCGACGCCACCGCCATCCCCGCGAGCGAATGGGTGTGGATCACGCAATGCAGCCCGGGCTTTGCCGCGTGGATCGCGCTGTGGATCACGTAGCCGGCCGGGTTGAATTTGTAGCCCAGGCCCCGCGGGAACTCCGGCGCCCACAGCAGCTTGCCCGACAGGTCCACCTTGATCAGCGAAGAGGCGCACATCTCGTCGTACATCAGGCCGAAAGGATTGAGCAGGAACTCTTCGGTGCCGGGGATACGCGCCGAGATGTGGTTGTAGATCAGGTCGTCCATGCCGAAGATGCGCACCAGGCGGTAGGCGCAGGCGCAATCGACGCGCGCCAGCCACTCCGCGGCGCTCACCTTGCCCTTCAGCGACGGCAATTTGAGCGGCGGATAGTCCTTGTCCGGCGTCAGATCCGGATAGGCGCTGCGCAAGTCGGTGACCTTCGTCTTCATGCGATATACGATAGCACCATGGAGGAGGAAAAGGAGCTTGCGGGCAAAGTCGCGCTGGTCACGGGCGGGGCGCGCAATATCGGCCGCGCCATCGCGAAGGAGCTGGCGCGCGGCGGCGCCGCGGTGCTGGTGAACGCGCGCAGTTCGCGCATCGAGGCCGAGAAAACGGTGGCCGATATCCGCGCCGCGGGCGGGCGCGCGGCCGTGCTGCTCGCCGATGTCACCGACCCGGCCGCGGTCGCCGCAATGGTGGCGGCCGGCGCGAAGGAATTCGCTCGTCTCGACATTCTGGTCAACAACGCCGCTGTCCGCGCAGAGACCGCGTTCGCGGACATCGCGTTCGAGGAATGGCGCCGGGTGCTCGCCTCCATTCTCGACGCTTCCTTCCTCTGCGCCCAGGCCTGCCTGCCGCATCTTTCGCGTGCGGGCGGCGGCAGCATCGTCAATATCGGCGGACTCACCGCACACACGGGCGCCTCGGGCCGCGCGCACGTCGTCACCGCCAAGGCCGGCGTCGTCGGCCTGACGCGCGCGCTCGCGCACGAGCTCGCGCCGCGGGCAATCACCGTCAATTGCGTGGTGCCGGGGACGATCGACACCGCGCGCGGCCTGCCGGGCGCGCCCGAACGGCCGCCGCCGCGCCAGGGCCTGCCGCCGCTGGGCCGGCGGGGCACGCCGGAGGAAGTCGCCGCGGCGGTGCGCTTTCTGTGTGGCCCGGGCGCGCGCTACATCACCGGCGAGACGCTGCACGTCAACGGCGGGGGGTACATGCGATGAAGCCCTCCGTCGCCGAATCACTGGCCGCAGACGCGCTCGCGCTGAAGGCGGATGACCTGCCCGCGAAAGTGCGCGCGACCTGCGCGAATCTTCTGGTCGACGTCGCGGGCCTGTGTATTGCCGCGAGGAATACTGAGTATGCCCTTGCGGTGAAAAAGAGCCTGGATGCCGGCGGCGCGTGCACGGCGCTGGGCCACGCCGGGAGTTACCGCCCCGAGGACGCGGCGCTGCTGAACGGCACGGCGGCGCACGGCGAGGACTTCGACGACACCTTCGAGGGCGGGCCGGTGCACTCGGGGGCGGTGGTGGTGCCGGCAGTGCTCGCGGCCTGCGAGCATTTCGGCAGAGGTAACGAGAGCGGCCGCGACGCGCTGCTCGGCATCGCGACGGGGGTGGAAGCGCTGTGCCGGCTGAGCCTGGTAGCGCCCAAGAAAATCCATAAAGCAGGCTTTCACCCCACGGCGGTATTGGGGGTCATGGGTTCGACGCTCGGCGTTTGTGTTGCCTTGAACCTGAGCAAGACCCAGACCGTAAATGCCCTCGGAATCGCCGGCAGCATGGCGGGCGGGATCATCGAGTACCTCGCCGAGGGCGCTTGGACCAAGCGGCTGCACGCCGGCTGGGCCGCGCAGTCCGGCCTGCGCGCGGCGCGGCTGGCAAAAGAGGGCTTCACCGGGCCGCGCACCGTTTTCGAAGGGACGCACGGACTGTTTTTCGGCTTTGCTCGCGATTCGAACGCCCAGTACGAAAAACTGACGGCAAACTTCGGCAAGACCTGGGTGATGACCGGGCTCGCCTTCAAGCCCTACGCCACCGGCACCATGAATCAGCCCTACATCGATTGCGCGCTGCGGCTGGCGAAAAAGGGCTTCGCCGCCGAGGCTGTCGAGAAGGTGGAATGCGATACGGCCGAAGGCTACGTGCACCGCCTGTGGGAGCCGCTCGCCGCCAAGCAGCGCCCGCCCAACGACTACGCCGCCAAGTTCAGCACGCCGTTCAACGTCGCCGTTGCCTTCGTGACGGGCGGCGCCGGCTTCGAGGCCTTCAGCGAGCGCACCGTGCGCGACGAACGCATCCTGGGGTTGGCCGGCAAAGTGCGCTACCGCGTGGACCCGGAGAACCCCTATCCGCGGAGCTACACGGGACACGTGAAGATGACGCTCAAGGACGGGCGCGTATTTGAGGAGCGCCAACCGTACATCCGCGGCGGCGCGCACGAGCCCCTGTCGCCGGGGGAACTCGAGGGCAAGTTCCGCGGCAACGCCGCGTACGGCGGCTGGCCGGTCCCGCTCGCCGACAGTTTTCTCGCATTCAGCAAAGAGGCCTTCAGTGGCAAGATGGATCTTTCTTCTTTTCGCCGCTAGCTTTCCCCTGCTCGCCACGGCGCAGGCCTGGCCGTCAAAGGCAGTGAAGATCGTCGTGCCCGCGCAACCCGGCGGCGGCCTGGACCTGGTCGGCCGCACTTTCGCCGAGCAGCTCGGGCGCGCTTTCGACCAGTCGTTCGTCGTGGAAAACGTATCGGGCGGCGGCGGCCAGATCGCCACCCAGGCGACCGCGCGCGCCGCGCCGGACGGCTACACGCTGATGGTGGGCTACGTCGGCACGCACGGCACCAACCCCGCGGTGCGCAAGGTGCCCTACGACGCAGTCAAGGATTTCACCGCGATCGCGATGGTGGGCGGAACCCCCAATATCCTCGTCGTGTACCCCGGCCTGCCGGTCACCGACATGAAGTCGCTCATCGCCTACGCGAAGAGCAATGCCGGCAGGATGAACTACGCCTCGGGCGGCATTGGCACGCTGAACCACCTCGCCATGGAGCAGTTCCGCGCCGACGCCGGCTTCGAGGCGGTGGTGGCGCATTACCGCGGCATCGGCCCCGCGATCGTCGACGTACTCGCGGGACAGGCGATGATGATGATGCCTGGCCTCGCCGCCGCGCTGCCGCACATCCGCTCGGGGAAGTTCCGGCCCATCGCCATCACCGGCCTGAAGCGGCACCCGCTGGTGCCTGACGTCCCGACTTTCGAGGAACTGGGCTTCAAAGGTTATGACGGCGTGCAGTGGTACGGCATCGTCGGCCCCGCGAAGCTGCCCGCCGAGATCACGCGTCGCCTGAACGCGGAGGTCAACAAGGCGCTCGCCTCGCCGGCACTGCAGGAACGGCTGTCGGCCGAAGCCCTCACGCCAATGCCGATGACTCCGGATCAGTTTGGCGCCTTCATCCAGGCCGACATCGCACGCTGGAGCAAGCTCGCGCGCGAGCGCAAGATTTCGCTGGACGACTAGCCGCTAGGCGACGACGCGGATGGGTTTGCCAGACGCGTAGGCATTCACCGCGTCGAAAGCGTCGCCGAAATATTTCTCGTAGCTGCCGCGCTCGACGAAGCCCAGGTGCGGCGTGGCGGTAACGTTCGGCAGCGAGACGAGCGGATGCGCCGCATCCATCACCGGCTCGTTTTCGAACACGTCCAGTGCCGCGCGCCCCGGGCGCCCCTCGCGCAGCGCGCGCTCAAGCGCGCCGGGCTCGACCAGTTCGGCGCGGCTGGCGTTGACGAACATGGCGTCGGGCTTCATCAGTGCAAGATGTTTGTACTTGATGATCCCCCGGGTTTCCGGATTCAGGCGTAGCTGCAGCGACACGATGTCGCTTGCGGAAAACAATTCTTCAATGGAAGAAACCACATTCATCCCGGCTTCCTTCGCCCTGGTCAGTGTGCTGTCTCGCCCCCACACGCACACCGGCATCTCGAAGGCCTGCGCGTAGCGCGTCAGGCGCTGCGCGATGCGGCCGTAGCCGATGAAGCCGAGCTTGCGGCCGGCCAGCTGGTAGCCGACGCTGCCCTGCCAAAAACCTGAGCGCAGGCGCGCGTTTTCCTGCGCGATGTTGCGGGCCGAGGCAAGAATCAGTCCCCACGTCAACTCCGCAGTGGAAAGCGGACTCCCGGTGCTGTCGCAGACGGTGATGCCGCGCGCCTGGCAGGCCTTGACGTCCACGTGCGGGCCGATTTTCGCGGTCTGCACGATCAGCTTGAGCCCGGGGAGCTTTTCGATGAGCGATTTTGTGATGCGTGTTCTTTCACGAATCAATACCAGGGCATCAAAACCTGCAATGCGAGACGCAATCCCTGCTTCATCGCGCATCGGGTCGCTGAACACCGTGACCTCATGGCCGGCGAGTTTTGCGAAACAGGCCAGCGATTGGCTCGCCCGTTGGTAGTCCTCCAGGATCGCGACTCTCATATAATGTTTCTTTCCCCGAAACTCCCGCCGAACACCATGATGCACGTCCGTCGAAGCGTTGTCGCATTCCTGTTTGCAGCCGCCGCCCTCCCTGTTGCGGCGCAAAATTTCCCCACCAAGCCGATCCGGCTGATCTGCCCGTTCACGCCCGCAGGCTCGGTGGACATCGCCTCGCGCGCTATCGCCAACGAACTGACGAAGACGCTCGGCCAGACGGTCACGGTGGAGAACCGCCCCGGCGCCGGCGGCAACCTGGGCGCCGAGCTGGCGGCGAAGTCCGCGCCTGACGGCTACAGCCTGTTCATGTCCACCAGCGGCATCCAGGCGATCAATCCCGCCCTGTACGCCAAGATGAACGTCGACCCGAACAAGGACCTCATACCGGTCGCGCCGCTGGTGTCGCTCAGCAACGTGCTGGTGGTGCACCCGAGCGTGAAGGCGAACTCGGTCAAGGATGTGATCGCGCTGGCGAAGGCCGAGCCGGGCAAGATCGCCTACGCCTCCAGCGGCGCCGGCACCAGCATCCACATGTCGGGCGCGATGTTCACGCAAATGACCGCCACCGACATGATCCATGTTCCCTACAAGGGCAGCGGCCCCGCGCTGGTGGACCTCCTCGCCGGCCAGGTGCAGGTGATGTTCGACAATATTCCTTCCTCGCTGCCGCATATCAAGGCGGGCAAGCTGCGGGCGCTGGCCACCACGGGCGCGAAGCGGGATCCGGCGCTGCCGGACCTGCCCACCATCGCCGAGGCGGGCGTGCCGGGCTATGAATCGGGCGTGTGGTTCGGGCTGATGGTGCCGGCCGGCACCCCGAAGGAGATCGTCGCGCGGCTCAACGCCGAGGCGGTGAAGGGCGCGAAGTCGCCGGAATTCGTCAAGCGCATGACCGATCTGGGCTACAACATCATTCCGGGCACGCCCGAGAAAATGGCGGACATGATCAAGGTGGAGATCGGCCGCTGGACGCCGATCGTCAAGGCGTCGGGCGCCAAAGTTGATTAAGGGGGAGTCATGAAAAGATTCATACTGCTTACGGCAATCATCGGTATTTCCGCTCCGGCGGCGGCACAGCTCGCCGTCTCGGCCAACGACAACAAGCAGGTCAACATCGCCGGCGTCGGCAGCGTGGTGGCAAGCCCCGCGCCGGACACCGTCACGGTGATCGACCTCGGAGTATTCCCGCCGAAGGTCGTCGGCGAACTGCAGGCGCCGACCAGCCTGGTCGGCCCGCCCTCGGCCGTCGCAGTGGCGCCCGATGAATCCTTCGCGCTGGTGAGCTCCGCGACGAAGAAGGATCCCGCCGACCCCGCCAAGATCGTCGACGACAACCGCCTGTCGGTCATCGACTTGAAGACCATGAAAGTAGTGCAGACCGTGGAAGCCGGACTGGGCGCCGCTGGCGTCACCATCAACCCGCAGGCCTCGCTGGCGCTGGTGGCGAACCGCAATGAAGGCACCGTCTCGGTGTTCACCATCAAAGGTCTAACGTTGTCCCCGGCAGGCAAGATCGCGCTCGGCAAGGCCGATTCCGGCCCGAGCACGGTCAAGTTCATCGGCGACGGCAAGCGCGCGCTCGTCACGCGCGACGGCGACAGCACCATCACCATGCTTGCCGTGGACGGCGCCAAGGTGACCGCCACCAGCCGCAACATCTTCGCCGGCATCCGCCCCTACGGCGCCGACGTCACGCCGGACGGCCGCTACGCGGTGGTGGCGAACGTCGGCCGCGGCCAGGGCGATGCGGATACCGCCAGCCTGATCGACCTGTCGATGAACCCGCCGCGCGTGGTGGACACCATCAGCGTCGGGCCGACGCCGGAGGGCGTCAAGATCTCGCCCAACGGCAAATACGCCGCGGTGGTGGTGCACAACGGCTCCGCCTTCGCGCCGACCTCGCCCTTCTACAACGCCTTTGGCAAGGTGGTGCTGCTCGGCATCTCCGGCGGCAAACTGGTGAAGCTGTCCGAAGAGCGCACCGGCCGCTGGTCGCAGGGCTCCGCTTTCTCCGCGGACTCCAATACCCTGCTGGTGCAGAACATGGTCGAGCGCGACATCCAGGTGTACAGGATCGAACTGGACCAGCTGCGCGACACGTACCACCGCATCAAGCTCTCCGGCGGAGGCGCTGCAATGGGAACGGCTCGCTGATGAAAAGAATTGAAGGGGTTTTATCTCCGGTTATCACCCCGTTCAAGCGGGACCTGTCCCCCGACGCCGACCGCTTCGTCAAGCACTGCAAGTGGCTGATGAAGAGCGGCTGCGCCGGCCTGGCCGTGTTCGGCACCAACAGCGAAGCAAACTCGATGTCGGTCGAGGAAAAGCTCGACCTGCTGGAAGCGCTCATCAAAGGCGGGGTGCCGGCCGCATCCCTGATGCCCGGCACCGGCCACTGCGCGCTCACCGACTCGGTGAAGATGACGCGCGAGGCCGTGCGGATGGGCTGCGGCGGCGTGCTGATGCTGCCGCCGTTCTATTACAAGGGCGTGTCGGACGAAGGACTGTTCAAGAATTTCTCGGAAATCATCGAGCGCACCGGCGATGATCGCCTGCGCCTGTACCTGTATCACATCCCTCCGGTATCGAATGTCGCCATCACGCTCGATCTGATCGAGAAACTTCTTTCACGCTATCCCGGCATCGTCGCCGGCGCGAAGGATTCCTCCGGCGACTGGAAGAACACCAAGGCAATGCTCGATCGCTTCAAGGATCGCGGCTTTGACGTCTTCCCCGGCAGCGAAGTGTTCCTGCTCGACGGCCTGCGCGCCGGCGGCAAGGGCTGCATCACCGCCACCGGCAACGTCAATCCCGGCCCGATCGGCGAAGTGTTCAAGAACTGGCGCGGCCCGGATGCGGACAAGCTCCAGGCCGGCATCACCGCCACGCGCATGATCATGCAGAAGGTTCCGATGATCCCCGCGCTGAAAGCCGTCACCGCGCACTTCGGCAACGACCCGCAGTGGAAGACCGTCCGCCCGCCCCTGACCGAACTCACGGCCGACCAGGAAAAGCAGGTCATCACCGAGCTTAAGGCCGCCGGCTTCTCGATGCCGGGCCTGGCCTAGATGCTCAGACTGTTTGCGGCGGCACTGGCGGCACTTTCCATGACCGGATGCGCGACTTCACCAGCCGTACCAGCCGCAGCGCGCTCGGAACTGGCGCCCACGGGCACGCTGCGCGCCGGGATGAACTTGAGCAATACGCTTTTCACCAAAAAAGATCCGGCAACGGGAGAGCTTCGCGGGGTGGCTGTGGACGTGATGCGCGAGCTCGGTTCGCGCCTGGGCGTGCCGGTAGAGCTTGTGGTGCACGCCACGCCGGGCGACGTCGCGGACACCGTGAACAAAGGCACCTGGGATGTCGCCATCCTCGCGATTGAGGCATCACGCGCGCAGACGATCTCGTTTTCGCCGCCGATCAGCGAGATCGAGGCGACCTATGCGGTGCACAAGGATTCGCCGCTCCGTTCGGTCGAGCAGGTAGACGCGACGGGCATCCGCATCGCCGCGCCGGCGAAGGCAGGTTACGAGCTCTACCTCAGCAGCGCGCTGAAGAACGCCACGCTGGTGCGCGCCAAGGACATTCAGGGGTCGCTCGAGATCTTCAACGAGCGGCGCGCGGAAGCGGTGGCGGGGCTAAAGCCGATGTTGCTCGATTCCATGGCAAGGATGCCCGACGCGCGCCTGCTGGACGGCCGCTTCATGACGGTGAATCACGGGCTCAGCATCCCGCGCGGCCGGCCGGCGGCCGATGAATATCTCAAGCAGTTCGTCCAGGACCTGAACAGTTCCGGGTTCATCGCCCGCTCGATCGAGCGGCACGGCGTCAAGGGCCTTTCGCCCTTGAAATGAAACTCCGCGCTTGAACGACGCGAAAACCCGCGTTTACGACATCCTCGCCCGGTCCTTCATGCAGGAGGGCGTGAAGGACTGCTTCGCGCTGCTTGGGGACGCGAACATGAACTGGGCCGCGCGCCTGGCCCAGCAGGGATGCCGCATGGTCTATGTCCGGCACGAGCATTGCGCGCTCGCCGCCGCCATGGCGTACGCGCGCAAAACCGGCGACGTGGGCGTGGCGACTGTGACCTGCGGACCCGGCGTGACGCAAGTGATCACCGCGCTGCCCGCGGCCGTGCGCGCCCATCTGCCCGTGGTGGTGTTCGCCGGGGAAGCGCCGCTGAAAAGCGGCTGGTATAACCAGGAAATCGACCAGGCGCCGCTCATCACCGCGACGGGTGCCGCCTATCATCGCCTGCACATGCCGGAACGCATGCCGGTGGCGGTCCGCGACGCCTTCCTGCAGGCGCGCCGCGAACGCCGGCCGGTGGTGATCGGCGTTCCGTTCGATCTTCAGAACAGGCCGTGGGATGGCCCGGCGGCGCTGCCCAAACCCTCGCGCGAGCTGCTGCCGAAACCCTCGCCCATTCCGCCGCATCCCGACGACGTGAAAGGAGCGGCGCAGTTGCTGGCCGGCGCGGAGCGGATCGTGGTGCTCGCCGGCCTGGGCGCGGTCGAAGCCGGCGCAGGTCCCGCGTGCCGTGCGCTGGCCGCAAAAACGGCCGGGTTGCTGTCGACGACGCTGCCGGCGAGAGGACTGTTCCACGACGATCTCTTCTGCATCGGCATCTCAGGCAGTTTCACTCCGGAGGTCGGCCTTGAATTGCTGAAGGAGGCCGACCTGGTGATCGCCGTCGGCTGCTCGCTTGCTTACCATGCGGGCGGCGGCGGCCAGCTCTGGCCCAAGGCGAAGATGTTGCAGATCGACATCGATCCCGTGGCGGTCAGTCAAGGCCAGGAAGTGGCGCGCCATCACCTGCGCGCGGACGCGCGCCTGGGTGTCGAGGCGCTGACCGCGGCATTGCCGGCGCGCAAGGGAACGTGGCGCAACGACGCGATGGCCGCGCGCATCCGGGATTCCAAGCCCGACAGCCAGGCGTTCGAAATCGAAAAAGGACTGCTCGACCCGCGCGACGTCGTCGAGGCACTGGAGAAATCCCTGCCGCAGGACTGGGAGATGGTGAACTCGGGCGGCCACTGCTCGTGGTTCTTCGCGCAGATGCCCTCCCGAGCGCAGGAGAAGTTCCTCACCATCCGCGAGTTCGGCGCGATCGGCAACGGCATCTCCTTCGCCATGGGCGTGGCGGCGGCGCGCCCGGACCGGACCGTCGTGCTGTTTGACGGCGACGGCAGCCTGATGATGCACGTGCAGGAACTCGAGACCATCCGGCGCCATGGATTGAAGATCCTGATTGTCGTGATGAACGACGGCGCCTATGGGTCTGAGGTGCACAAACTCCGCTCCGAAGGATTCCCCGACCAGGGCTCGGTATTCGGTTACTGCGATTTCGCCGGCATCGCGCGCGGCTTCGGGCTCGCGGGCAAAACCGTCAAGAACCTGGCCGACCTGCCTAAGCTCGTGGCCGAGTTCGCCGCCAGCCGTGGCGCCGCGGTCTGGGACTTCCATGTCTCGGACAAGGTCCTGTCGCCGACCATCCGCCGCGCCCATCCGCAGCCGGCCAGGAAGTGACCGCCGGATCGCAGGAAGCCGACGCATGGAATTGCTGACCGATCCGCAGGCGTGGATCGCCTTCGCGACGCTGAC
>JANXUV010000216.1 GCA_025356085.1 Betaproteobacteria bacterium | reverse complement strand
TCGGTAGGCGGCGGCGGTATCGGCCCAGAACTCGGCAAGGTCGGGATAGACCGTCTTCGAGATGGAGCTGCGGCCGCCGCGCAGGTGCAGCATGGCGGGGGAGGGAATGGTCAATTTTGCAGTTTGTTTTGTATGTTTTTTCAAAAACGCAAAGTCGTCGACCATGATCGGCTTAGAACAACCTATTTTCCCGGTGACCGAGGGAATTGGCGGCTGCTCCTCGGTGCCGCCGAACTTCGGCCCGGGATTGGTCACGGCGGTGACGCCATCCAGCTGCACCATGAAATCCAGGTGCCACCAGTCGCGGCGTATCTCGCCGTCGGTGATGGCCTGCAGCCCGATGGCCTCCTGTTTTGCGATCGCTTCCTTGATGCAGCGGTCTTCGATTTCCCTGAGCTTCTCGCCCTTCAGGGTTTTTCTTGCGTCCGCTAGTTCCTTTGGCCTCAGCAGGCTGCCAACCTGGTCAGCCCTGAAGGGAGGTTTCATTTCGGACGAATGGCATCTGCGGTTCCTTGAATGAATGCCTTGATCTTCTCCAGGTCCGCCACGGTGAGCTTGCCGGTGAAATCCGGCATGCCGACGGCGGTCTGCGGGCCCTTGAACACGAACTTGTCCAGATTGGCGATGGTATCCGTCGCCGAGTAGCCCAGGTTCTTGATGTTGCCGCCGCGGTCCACGCCCGGAACGCCGTGGCAGAACACGCAGTTGTTGACGAAGAGCAGGGTGCCGGCCTGCACGTCGGCGGGGTTGTACTTGACTCCCTGCAGCAGCGCGCCCTGCTGGTAGGCCACGAAGTCCGGCGCTTTTGCCTTGCCGCCTATGGCGAAGGTGTACACGGTGCCCGGCCCCTGGCGGTCGGTCGCGCGCTGCGCGATGCCGTAGACGCCGCCCCAGCCGACGGCGACGGAAACGTACTGCTTGCCGTCCACCATGTAGGTCGCCGGCCCCGCCACCACGCCGGTGCCCGTCGGCGCTTCCCACAGTTTCGCGCCGTTCTTCGCGTCGTAGGCGATGAAGCGGCCGTCCGCAGTGCCCTGGAACACCAGATTGCCTGCGGTGGTGAGCGTGCCGCCGTTCCACGGCGAGACCTGCTCCTGGCGCCAGACCTCCTTCTGCTGCACCGGATCCCAGGCGATCAGTCGGCCGAAAGGCTTGCTGGTCGGCGGCGCTGCGTTGATGAAGGTCGCCGTGTTCCAGCCCAGCCCGGCCATCGGCTGGCCCGGGTTGTTGCTGTTGTGCTTCCAGCTCTTGTCGTCCATCAGCGAGAGCGGGATGTTCTGCGCCGGCAGGTAGACCAGGCCGGTGACCGGGTTGAAGGACATCGGGTGCCAGTTGTGCGCGCCGAAGGGGCCCGGCACGGCGTCGCGCGGCTTGTCGCCCGCACGCGCGGCGGGAATCTCGATCGGACGGCCGTTCTGGTCGTAGCCGGTGGCCCAGTTTACGTCGACGAAGTTCTTCGCCGAGATGAACTTGCCGTTGGTGCGGTCGACGACGAAGAAGAAGCCGTTCTTGGGCGCGTGCAGGATCACCTTGCGCGGCTTGCCGTCGATCTTCAGGTCGGCGAGGATCATCGGCTGCGTCGCGGTGTAATCCCAGTTGTCGCCCGGCGTCTCCTGGTAGTGCCACATGTACTGGCCGGTGTCGGGATCGAGCGCGACGATGGACGACAGGTACAGATTGTCGCCGCCGGCCGGGCTGCGCTGGTTGCGCGACCAGGGCGAGCCGTTGCCGGTGCCGATGTAGAGCAGGTTGAGGGCCGGATCGAAGGCCATCGTGTCCCAGGCCGTGCCGCCGCCGCCCGCTTCCCAGTATTTGCCGGCCGGATCCCAGGTCGTCGCGGCCTTCGCCATCGAGGCGTCCTCGTAGGGTTTCGACGGATCGCCGGGCACCACGAACCAGCGCCACTTCTGCGCGCCGGTCTGCGCGTCGTAGGCGGTGACGTAGCCGCGCACGCCGAGTTCGGCGCCGCCGTTGCCGATGATCACGTTGCCTTTCACCACCCGCGGCGCGCCGGTGATGGTGTAGGGGCGCGAGCGGTCGATGAGGGTGTCCTTTTCCCACGCGACCTTGCCGGTCGCCGCATCGAGCGCGATCAGGCGGCCGTCGTAGGCGCCGACGTAGACCTTGCCCTTGTACAGCGCGACGCCGCGGTTGATGACGTCGCAGCAGCCCTTGTAGCCCTTCTCGCGATCCACCTTCGGATCGTAGGTCCACAGGCGCTTGCCGGTGCGCGCATCGACCGCGTGCACGACGCTCCAGGAAGCGGTGACGTACATGATGCCGTCCACCACCAGCGGCGTCGATTCCACGCCGCGCGTGGATTCGAGGTTGTACGACCAGACCAGGCCGAGGTTCTTCGCGTTGCCCGCGTTGACCTGCGTGAGCCGGCTGAAGCGCGCTTCCGTGTAGTCGAGCCCGTGGCTCAGCCAGTCCCTGGTCGATTTGCCGTTCGCCTGGATGGCGGCACCGTCGATTTTTCCGGTGACCGCGCGGATATGTTCAGGCGAACTCTTGTCGGCGGCCTGCGCGGCGAGCGCGGCAAACAGCAGAAACGTCAGTGCGGATTCGAGTTTCATGTTCCCTCCCCAGAGATGGTGAATCGAGCTCAGGGGAATGTACTCCTGTTGAGTCCGCTGCGGGTGACGCGGCCGTGCAGCTCGCGGCCGAGCGCCCGCTCGCAAAATTCTGCGGTGGCAAGCAACTGGTCCAGGTTGATCCCGGTGTCGATGCCCATGGATTCGAACAGCCCGACCAGGTCCTCGGTGCAGACGTTGCCGGTGAAGCCGCCGCCGTATTTCACTTTCGCCGGATGCCCGCCGACGCCGCCGAACGACGAATCGAAATGCCGCGCGCCGGCTTCGTAAGCGGCTACGTAGTTCACCAACCCCGTGCCGCGAGAATCGTGGAAGTGGGCGATTGGTGTGACGCCTTTGATGTTCCTGAAAAGGTTCTTCACGGAAAGGGGAGTGGCCATGCCGGTGGTGTCGCCGATCGCCACGTGATCGACGCCCAATGAAGCAAAGCGGGCAACATCGTTAACCACGCTGCCGGGATCCACTTTTCCTTCGAAGGGGCAGCCGAAGGCGACCGACACGGTGCCGACCAGCCGGAAGCGGCCGCCCGCCGTCTTCACCATCTCTTCAATGTTGGCCCATTGCTCCGCGCGGCTGCGCTTGAGGTTTTTCTGCGTGTGCGATTCGGTGGCGGAGACCAGCAGGCTGATTTCGTTGGCGCCGAAGCCGGCATCGAGATCGGCAAGGGCGCGCTGGACCGCCTTGGGGTTTGCACAAGTTGCCTTGTAGTACGTATTCGATTTTCTTTTCAATTTTTTCAGCAGTTCGCTTGCGTCGGCGAACTGCGACACCACCTTCGGGTTCGAATAGGAGGTCGCTTCTACCCGCGGAAACCCGATCTCCGCGAATCGCTCGACTAGCGCGCGCTTGGTCTCCGTGGGAATGAAGGCCGGTTCGTGCTGCAGCCCGTCGCGGGCGAAGCACTCGCAGAGAGTGACTTGCGACATAGTTGACAGCATCAACCAGTTGATCCAAGCTGTCAACGCCCATGAAAACCACCATCCAGCCGCGCGACGAGCGCACCCAGCCTTCGCGCATCATCGAGGGCTATCCGCAGACGCCGCTGCGCAATCCGAAGCAGCCGCTGGTCAAGCGCGCTCCCACGCTCTCTGAGCTCACCGGCCCGGTGGAGGTGGCGAAGCGCGTCAAGCTGCTGGGCGGCGACATCGCCGGGCATGGCGACAAGCAGGCCATCGGCCAGCTGATCCATCTCAAGGTGCGCGTGCTGGACGAGGATGGCGCACCAGTCGGCGGCGCGGTGGTGGAGGTCTGGCAGGCCAATGGCGCCGGCCGCTACATCCACCCGAATGACGACGAGCATGCGCCGGCGGACGTGAATTTCTACGGCGCCGCTCGCGTCGTCACCGACGAAAGCGGGGCCTTCCAGTTGCGTACCGTCAAGCCCGGCGCCTATCCGGTGCCGACGCGCGATGGCTGGTGGCGGCCGCCGCATATCCATTTCTCGCTGTTCGGCAAGGTCTGGCTGTCGCGCCTGGTGACGCAGATGTATTTTCCCGGCGAGCCGCTGAACGCGCAGGACCGCATTCTCAACGCGGTGCCAGACGCGGCGGCGCGCGAAAGCCTGGTCGCGCGCTACGTCCCGCCGGCCGCCGATCCCTACAACGCGCTGGTGTTCGAACACCAGATCGTGCTGCGGGGGCGCGCCGCCACGCCGGAGCAGCCGTGATGATTTCGACCGCCGAGGCGACGATTGGACCGTTCTTCCCGCCGCGCTACGTGGACCAGGGGGCGAACGATCTCACCGTATTCGACGGCCGCAAGGCCAGAGGCGACGTCATCGAGATCCGGGGCCGCGTCATGCAGGAAGACGGCACCGCGCTGGAAAACCTGATCGTGGAAATCTGGCAGGCGGATACGCAGGGCATCTACCGCCATCCCGCCGATCCGCGCCATGCGCAGGCGGACGCGAATTTTCTCGGCTGGGGCCGCGCCGCGACCGACGCGCAGGGGAGCTACTGCTTCAGGACCATCAAGCCGGGTGCGCCGGAGGGTCGGCTGGCGCACATCAATTTCATGGTGATGTTTTCCGGAATCATGAGGATCCTGAAGACTACGATGTATTTTGAGGAAGGGAGCGACCCTGTATTGCTTTCCGTTCCTTCCGAACGAAGAAAATTTCTCATAGCAAAAAACAACGAATTCAACATCCGCCTGCGTGGAGAGAACGAAACGCCGTTTTTCGATGACTAACCCGACCATCCGGGAGTTGCTCTCCTATCGCCTGCACCGCGTGGCAAACCTGTTGTCGCGCGGCGCCGAATTGCGCTACCGTCGCGAGTTCGGCGTCAGCCTGTGGGAATGGCGTACCGTGGCGCTGCTGGGCGGCGCCGCGGAGCATCAATCGCTGAACGACCTCGCGCGCGCGGCCGGCATGGACAAGAGTCAGATGAGCCGCGTGGTCGCCGGGCTGACGAAGAAGAAAATCGTGGTGCGCGAGACAGACGAGAACGACGGCCGCGGCATCCGCCTCTCGCTCACGCGCGCGGGAAAGAACCTGTACCAGAAGCTGATCGGCGCCGCCGCCGAGCGCAACGACGTCTTTCTCGGCTGCCTCACAGTGAAGGAGCGGCGGGCGCTGGAGGCCATCATGGCCAAGCTCGCGCAGGAGGCGCGCGGCTTCATCCAGAAGGAAAAGGGCGCCCGATGACTTTGCTGGTCGAAGACCGTGGCGCGGTCCGCATCCTGACCATGAACCGTCCGGAGAAGCGCAACGCGCTCAATACCGCGCTGACGCGGGCTTTGCTGGAAGGGCTGCGCGCCGCGGATGTCGCCGATGCGGTCCGCTGCGTGGTGCTGACTGGCGCCGGGCCGGGGTTCTGCGCGGGCGCCGATCTGTCCGAGTTCAAGGACCTGACGCCGGAGAAGCAGGGAGCGGTGGAAGAGCGCGCCGAGCTCACCATGCAGCTGCATCTCATTTTTTCCAGGATGGCCAAGCCCGTGGTGACCGCGATCAACGGCGCGGCCATGGGCGGCGGCGCGGGCCTGGCCCTCGCCGGCGACCTGGCGGTGATGGCGGAGAGCGCCAAGCTCGGTTACCCCGAAACTCGCCACGGCATCGTCGCCGCGATCGTCATGGCGAACCTGGTGCGGCAGGTGGGCAGGAAGGCTGCTTTTGAACTGGTTTCTCTTGGCGAGCCCGTGTCGGCAAATCAAGCGATGGCAATCGGGCTGGTAAATCGCGTGGCGCCGGATGCCCTTGCCGAAGCAGTTTCGCTTGCGACAAAGCTTGCCGAATTGAATCCACAAGCCATCCAGGCTACAAAACAGTTGTTCCACGAGGTTGCCGACTTGTCCCTCGAGGAAGCCCTGCAGCGCGGGCGCGAAGCCAACAAGCGCATGCGCGGTTTCAAGAAAGCATAGGCATGCATGGGCATCACGTTCGCACTGCTGGCGATGGTCTGCTTTTCCATCAACATCGTGATCACGCGCTTCGCGGTGGTGCGCATGCCGGTGGAGGCGGGATTCTTTGTGGTGCTGGCCACCAACATCCTGTTTCCGGCCGCGCTGTTCGTGTTCGAGCTGGGCGTGCGCACGTCGCCGCTGCCCTGGAGCTGGAAGGGGGCGGCGCTGTTCGCTGTCGGCGGGGTGATCGGCACCTTCCTCGGCCGCCGGTTCCTGTTCGATGCGGTGCGCATCCTTGGGCCCTCGCGCGCGAGCGTATTCCATTCGACCGCGCCGGCCTTCGCGCTGCTCGGCGCCTGGCTGCTGGTGGACGAGATCCTCGGCGTCTACGAGATCGCCCTGATGGCGGTGGTGTGGACGGGTCTCTGGCTCACGCAGCCGCGCGCCGGCTCCGTGCACGCGCTGCCGCCCGAAGCGCGGCGCATGGGATTGCTCGCCGGCCTGATGACGGTGGCCGGCTTCGGTTTCGGCAACGTGCTGCGCGGCATGGCGGTGCGGGTCTGGGGCGAAGCGGTGCTGGGCACGGTGCTCTCGTCGGCCGCGGCGCTGGTTTGCCAGGTGGTGGTGACACGCCAGTGGGGCCGCATCGCGGCGCAGCTGCGCGCCGCCGACCGCACGGCGTTGCTGCTCTACGTCGGCTGCGGCGTCTTCACCTCGGTGGGCTCGATCTTCGTCACCCTGGCGATGACGCGCATCGAGATCGCGCTCGCCACGCTGATCGTACACACCACGCCGATCGTGATTTTCCCGGTGAGCGTGTTGCTGCTGAAGAACCGCGAAGAGCTGACGCCGCGCACCGTGCTGGGAGCGGGGCTTGTTCTGCTGGGCATCGCGCTGCTGGCGTTTAGGCCATGAAGCCGCTTCAGCACTTCACGATCCTCGATCTGTCCCGCGTGCTGGCCTGTCCGTTCGCCAGCATGATCCTCGCCGAACTGGGCGCGACGGTGATCAAGGTGGAGCAGCCGGGCGCGGGCGACGAAACGCGCGGCTTCGAGCCGCAGCTGGCGCGGGACAGCGCCTACTACTTCGCCTGCAATCGTTCCAAGTCTTCGATCACCGTCAACCTGCGCAGCGCCGAAGGGCAGGACATCATTCGCGGGCTGGCGCAAAAGGCGGACGTGATGGTGGAGAACTTTCCAGCCGGCACGCTCGCGCGCTACGGCCTGGACTTCACCATGCTCTCGGCGTTGAATCCGAAACTGGTGTACCTGTCCTGCACTGGTTTCGGCCAGACCGGGCCCTACGCGCACAAGAAGGGTTACGACACGGTGTTCCAGGCGATGGGCGGTCTGATGAGCCTCACCGGCGAGAAGGGCGGCGGGCCGGTGAAGCCCGGGCTCCCGATAGCCGACCTTACTTCGGGCCTGTGGGTGGCGATCGGCATCCTCGCGATGCTTGCCGGGCGCGAGAAGACCGGCCGCGGCGCGCACCTGGATTTTTCGATGCTGGATGGCCAGGTGAGCCTGCTCACGCTCGCTGCCGCGCGCTGGTTCGCGCTGGGCGAAGTGCCGCCCCGGCTTGGCACGGAGCATCCGGGACGGGTTCCCTCCGCGACCTTCCGCTGCAAGGACGGCAAATTCGCCCACATCACCGCCAGCGACCAGCACTGGGAACCGTTGTGCAGGGTCTTGAATCTGGGGGATTGGGGTTCAGGTTTTAGTTCCAATCAACTTAGAGTTGAAAAGCGTATTGATGTAATGCAAAAGCTCACCGAAGCGATTTCGAAAATCGACAGGGCAAATCTTCTCAAGATGCTCGATGAAGTCGAAGTCCCCATCGGTCCGGTGAACGACGTCGCCGAGATCCTCGCCGATCCGCACGTGCGCGCACGCGGGCTGGTCGGCAGTTTTGACTACCCGGAGGTGGGCGAATTCAAGGCGCTCGGGCTTCCCTACAAGTTCCTCGGCTGGGACAATCCGGAGATCGGCGCGCCGCCTGCGCTGGGCGCCGATACAGAGAGGGTGCTTGGTGAAATGCTGGGCTATTCCGCCGAGAGGATACAGAAATTGAAGAGCACGAAGGCGATATGAGCGCGGTCCTCTATGCAGCCGCGGGCGGCGTTGCCACGCTGACGCTGAACCGCCCGGAGAGCCGCAACGCGCTCAATCTGGAGATGTGCGAAGGAATTCTCGAGGCAACGAGAATTGCCGCTGCCGATGATTCGGTAAGGATTTTTTTCGTAAAAGCGTATGGCCCGGTATTTTGCGCGGGAGCGGACCTCAAGGAACGACAGGGCATGAGCGAAGCGCAGGTGCGCGAGCGCCGCATGAAGGGCTTCGCCGCCTATGCGGCGCTGGAAGCGCTGCCGATGCCGGCGATCGCGGTGGTGCAGGGGCCCGCGGTCGGTTCGGGCTGCGAGATCGCGGGCGCCTGCGACTTCATCGTGGCGACGCAGGATGCGTCCTTCCGCACGCCGGAAGCCGTTCGCGGCACCGTGGGCGCCACGCAGCGCCTGCCGCGCATCCTCGGCAAACGCCTCGCAAAGGACATGATGTTCACAGGGCGGACGCTGAGCGCGGAAGAAGCGAAACAGGCTGGGTTGATTTCAAGATTGGTCGTGGATCTGGATGCCGAAATATTGAAGATCACGCAAACCATCCTCGAAGCCCCGGCCCAATCCCTCCGCCTCGCCAAGCGCTGCATCGACCGCGGCGTGGAGCTCGATCCTAAGGGCGCGCTCGAGGTCGAGATCGAGGCGATCGAAGAGCAGCTCAAGGCTGGCAACTGGATGGGAAAGAAGTGACCTGGCAGCCCAGGGTTCTCGGGGACTTTTTGTCGAAAACTTCTGCTGGGGAGGCGCTGGTCACCATTTCTGGCCGTTTTTCCTATGAAGATCTGTTCGAAAAAGCAAAGGACGCCGCCGGTTCCATGCAGGCGCTCGGCATCGGCAAGGGCGACCGCGTCGCCATCCTGCTGCCGAACGGGGAGGACTGGCTGGCGCTTTTTTACGGCGCGGCGCTGATCGGCGCGGTGACGGTGCCGGTGAATACGCGCTTCAAGGCCGCCGAGATCGACTTCTGCCTGAAACAGTCCGGCGCCAAGGTGCTGTTTTATGTAGACCGTTTTTTGAACAACGACTATGGCTCGATGGTGAAGGGTTTTGAGCACGCAATTGAATTTTCCACTGTGAAAAAAGGCAAATACACCGAGCTCAAGGTCGAACCCCGGGACCTTCTTCTCATCCAGTTCACCTCCGGCACCACCGCTTACCCGAAGGGCGTGATGCTCACGCACGACAGCATGCTGCGGAACGCCTGGGCGGCCGGCACGCGCGTCGGCGTGCGCCCGGAGGACCGCTACTTCAACTGCCGGCCGTTCTTCCACGTCGGCGGCTCGACCTTGTCGGCGCTACTGTCGTTGGTGCATGGATGCTGCCTGGTGACGCTGCCGACTTTCGAGGCGAAGGCGGCGCTGGAGATGCTCGAGCGCGAGCGCTGCACGCTGATCTCGGGCAACGACACCATTTTCCAGATGCTGATGGGGCACGAGGAATTTTCGATTCGCAAGTTGTCCCTGCGCGGCGGCTGGGCGGCGGCAGGCCCGCAGACCATGCGCGCCATCATCGATCGCATGGGGATGAAGGCGGTATGCGCGGCCTACGGCCTGTCGGAGGCCTCGCCCAACGTGGTGATGAGCGACTGGCGTGATCCGGAGGATCTGCGTATTCAGGGATTGGCGCTTCCTCTTCCTGGAATTGAATTGAGAATTTCAGAAGAGAAAGAAATTCAAGTGCGCGGCTGGAGCCTCATGAAAGGCTACGTCAACAATCCCGACGCCACCGCCAAGGCGTTCACGCCAGACGGCTGGCTGCGCACGGGCGACCTCGGCGAACTGACGACCGACGGCCGCCTGAAAATGGTCGGGCGCCTGAAGGATGTGTTCCGCGTCGGCGGCGAGAACGTCGCGCCGGCGGAAGTGGAGGAGGTGCTGCTCGCACATCCCGCGGTGGAATCCGCGCAGGTCATCGGCGTGCCGGATGCGCGGCTGGGGGAGGTTCCCTGTGCTTATGTGACTTTGAAGTCGGGGCATTCGGTTTCTGAAGACGAACTGAAGAACTGGAGCAAAAAGCACTCTGCAAACTTCCGCGTCCCCCGCTACCTGCGCATCGTCGCCAGCTTCGAAGCCATCGGCATGACCGCCAGCGGCAAGGTGCAGAAAACCAAGCTGCGCGAGCACGCGCTGCGGGAGTTCGGGCTCTGAGGGCGGTCTTCGTGCTTTCGCTGGCGGCGTTTGCCAGCGCCGCCGCATCGCGCGCGGCTGACCCGCTGCTGCCGCTGCTCGCAGGAACCTTCGGCACCACCGCAGGCGGGGCTTCGGCGGTGATCACTGCTTTTGCCATCGGCTACGGCCTGCTCCAGGTGATCACCGGCCCGATCGGCGACCGCATCGGCAAGTACCGCATGGTGTTCTGGGTCACCGCGATCTCGGCGGCGGGCAATCTCGCCTGTGCCTTCGCGCCGTCGCTGCCCTTGCTGGTGGGGGCCCGTTTCCTGACCGGGGCGACGGTGGGCGCGATCGTGCCGCTGTCGATCGCCTGGATCGGCGATTCGGTGGCCCAGGAGAAGCGCCAACCAGTGCTGGCGCGCTTTCTGGTCGGCCACATGTGCGGCATCGCGCTCGCGGCCGCCGCGTCGGGCTGGCTCGCCGAGCACTACGGTTGGCCGGTAGTGTTCTTCGTGCTGGCCGGTCTCTATGTGCTGATTGCGGCGCTGCTCTGGGCTGAGTTGCGCAGCCATCCGGCGGCCGCGCAGGCGGCGCGCGAGCCGCTGTCCGCTGCCTTCCACCGGATGGCGGGGCTGACGCGCCGGCCATGGGTGCGGGTAATGCTGGTCACGGTGTTCTTTGAAGGCGCGCTGCTCTACGGCGCTCTCTCTTTTGCCGCCTATCACGCATACACGCGCTTCGGCGTCGGGCTGGGCGCGAGCGGCTCGCTGCTGGTGGCGTTCGCCGCGGGCGGTCTGATTTTCTCAGGCGTCGCGGTGCGCCTGTTGCCGCGCATCGGCCAGAGCGGCCTGGTACTTGCCGGCGGAATCTTTATGAGCGCTGGTTTCCTCGGACTGGCCTTCGCGCCCGGCTTCGCGTTCGCGGTGCCCTGCGTGGTCTTCCTGGGCGTCGGCCTCTACATGATGCACAACACGCTGCAGATGCTGGCGACGCAGATGGCGCCGGCGGCGCGCGGCGGCGCGATGGCGTTGTTCGCCACCTGCTTGTTCACCGGGCAATCGGCGGGCGTGTGGCTCGCTTCGCATGCAGTCGATACCGTCGGCACGCTGCCGGTGTTCGTCGTGGCGGCGGCCGGCCTGCCGCTGCTGGCGTTGGAATTTCGCCGACGGCTCGCGCTTCGGCATGTTGCATAACGGCAGGAATTTTCCCGGCGCTGCGCTGTTATAGTCGTCATGGAGGTACCGATGAAACCAATTCGCCTGATTGCCGCGGCGGCATTGCTGCTTGCAGGTTGCGCGTCCTACAACGGCCGCGGCCTGGTCGGCGGCGTATCCACCGCCGCCGACGTGGAAGCGCTGATGGGCAAGCCGGCTGAGCAGTTGAAGGCCGCCGACGGCGACACCATCTGGTTCTATTCGCGCCAGCCGAGCGGGCGGCAGATGTACGCCGCGCGCATCGGGCCGGACGGCAGGATGCGCTCCATCGAACAGACCCTGACCGAACAGAACATCAGGAACCTGGTGCCTGGTGTCACCACCATTGCGCAGGCGCGCGAAATCCTCGGGCCGCCCTGGCGCATTTCCCGCTTCGAGCGCCAGCAGCGCGACCTCTGGGAATACACCATGATCAACATCACCCAGTGGGACTATTACCTCGACGTGCAGTTTTCCTACGACGGCATCGTGCGCGAAGTCATGATGTTGAAGGATTACACCAAGGAAATGGGTAGCGCCAAGGACTAGTGGGATGGACGACACCCTCAGGTTGATTCAGGAAAGCATCCGCCGCTTCGTGGAGAAGGAAATCGTGCCGCACGGGCACAAATGGGAGGAGCAGGGCTTCGTGCCGCGAGAAGTGCTGCGCGCCATGGGCAAGCTGGGTTTCCTCGGCCTGCGCTACCCGGAGGAATACGGCGGCGGCGCGCTGGATGCGCGCGCGACCGCGCTGCTCGCCGAAGAGCTCGGCCGCTCGACCTTCGGCGGCTTCGCCATCACCGTGCTGGTGCACACCGACATGGCCTCGCCGCATCTCGTCAACGCCGGCTCGAAGGCGCAGATCGAGAAATACCTGCCGAAGATCATCTCCGGCGAGCTTATCACCGCGGTCGCCGTCACCGAGCCGGATGCCGGCTCGGACGTGAAGGGCATCAAGACGCGCGCCAAGCGCGACGGCGACAGCTACGTCCTGAACGGCTCGAAAATGTTCATCACCAACGGGCAGCTGGCCGACGTCTACTTCGTCGCCGCCAAGACCGATCCCGGGGCGGGCTCGAAGGGCGTGTCCATCTTCATCGTCGAGAAGGGCATGAAGGGATTCTCGGTGGGAAGGAAGCTGGAGAAAATGGGCTGGCGCTCCTCCGATACCGCCGAACTGGTGTTCGACGGCTGCCGCGTGCCGGCCGCCCACCTGTTAGGGGAAGAAAATCGCGGCTTCTACGCCATCATGAAGAACTTCCAGAACGAGCGTACCGCCATTGCCGCGATGGCGATGGGCGAAGCAGCCAAGGCGCTCGAGATCACACTGGAGTACGTCAAGACGCGCAAAGCCTTCGGCGCCACGCTCTGGGACAAGCAGGCGATCCGGCAGCGGTTGTCGATGCTGTCGGCGAAGGTCGAAGCCGGCCGGCAGTTGGTGCAGCACGCCGCTGCGCTGGATGCGCAGAAGCGCGACTGCGTGAAGGAAGTCTCCATGGCCAAGGCCTTCTGCGCCGAACTGCTGAACGAAGTGGTCTACGACTGCCTGCAGTTCCACGGCGGCTTCGGCTACATCAAGGAATCCGCCATCGAGCGCATGTTCCGCGACGCCCGGGTGCAGACCATCGGCGGCGGCGCCACCGAGGTGATGCTGGAGGAAGTGGCGAAACGCCTGTAGGACAAAGTACTACTGGATTTTCCTGCACTGGCCGCGATTAGTTGCCGGTAAGGTCGTAGACGGTGATCTGGTCGCGGAAGCCGCGGATGGGGGCGAGGCGCTGCGAGGCGAAGGAGAATTCCGATGCGTCGCCGGCGTTGTCCTTCACGGCCTGCGAGACGACGATAGACTGGCTGGCCACGCCGCAGAGGCGCGCGGCGAGGTTGACGGTGGTGCCGACCAGCGTGTAGTCGAGGTGGTCGTCCGAGCCGAGGTTGCCGACCACCGCCGGCCCGAAGTGGATGCCGATGCCGAGCTGGATTCCGATCAGGCCCTTCTGCGCCGCGTATTCCTTTGAGTGGTCGAGAATTTCCAGCGCGCAGCGGCAGCATTTGTCCACCATGTCGCCCGAGTCGAACACTGCCATGATGCCGTCGCCGGAAAACTTGTCGACATAGCCGTCGTGCCGGTTGACCAGCGCGACCTGGGCGGCGAGGGCGTCGCTCAGCAGGCCGAACAGCGCTTCGGGCTCGAGTTCCTGGCTCTTCTCGGTGAAGCCGCGCGCATCGGAGAACAGGATGCAGGCTTCCTGGCGCCGCGGCGCCGGCAGCTTGCCGTAGGTGGCGTAGATCCGCGCGATTTCCTCGGTGCGGGGCGAGACGTAGCGCCGCAGCGACAGGCTCATGGATTCCACCTGCTTCAGGTAGGTGGCCTTCTGCAGCAGGTTGGCAAGCCGCCGCCGCAGCACCATGGCGTGCAGCGGCTTCTGGATGAAATCGTCGGCGCCGGCTTCGACCGCCCATTGCAGGACTTCGCGCTGGTCGAGGGCGGTGACGAAGATCATCGGCGAGTTGCGGTAGCCGTGCATCGCGCGCAGCGAGCGGCACAGTTCGATGCCGTTCATGTCCGGCAGCTTGATGTCGAGCAGGAAGGCGTCTATCGGGCTCTCGGCGGCAAGCTTGAGCGCCTGCGCGCCGCTATCTGCCTCGAGCACCGCCATGCCGGCGGTGGCGAGGACATCGGTCGCGAGCATGCGCGCGACCGCGGTGTCGTCCACCACCAGCACCCGCTTGCCGTTCAGGATTTCGTCCATCGGACCTCCTGCCCGAGGAACGATATTACGTCAGAAGCCGAGCTTCGCCTGCACGCCGACGACGTAGTTTCGCCCGGGCGCCGGCTCGTAGAAGCGCAGGTTGGCGTCGTTCACCACCACCGAGCCGGTGTAGCGCTTGTCGCCGAGGTTATCCACGCGCAGGTATTCCGAGAAGCGCCAATTGCCCTGCTGCTGCATGAAACCGGCGGCGGCGCTGAAGATGCCGTAGCTGTCGGCGGCTTCGCTGTTGCGGTCGTCCACCCAGACGCGCGACTTGTGCAGGAATTCGAGCGCGGCAGTGAAGCCGGCCGGCGCGTGGCGCCAGCGCAGCTCGCCGTAGAAGACCGCACGCGGCACGCCGGGCAGGGTGCTGCCGGCCGGCACGTTGACCACGACCGCGGGTGTGTTGGCCACCGAAGTGAAGCTGTCGAGGAATTTCGCTTCCAGCCGGGTCCAGGCCAGCGCCGCCTCGAAACCGTACGGCAGGAAGGCGGTGCCGCCGAGTTCCATGCCCTTGCGGCTAGTGCGGCCGACGTTCTTGAATGTGGCGCGCCCGCCCGAGTTGCTCTCGATGGCGATCTCGTCGTCGGTGCCGATGTCGAACAGCGCCGCGTTGACGCGCAGCCGCTCGCCGACGATGGCCTTGATGCCGGCTTCCAGGTGCTCGCTCCTGGAGGCGTTCAGGTTGAAGTTCGGCCCGGAGCCGCCGAGGCGGTAGGCGAGTTCGGTATTGGTCGGCGTCTCGAAACCGCGACCGGCGTTTACGTAGAGGCTGGTCGAGGGCGTCAGCCGGTAGAGCAGTCCCGCGCTCGGCGTCACCGCGCTGTATTTCTTGCGGCCGCTGTCGTCGCCGTTGCCCGGCGCGATGAAATAGTCCGACACCTTGAATTCGACGCTGCTCGAGCGTACGCCGGCCACCGCGATCCAGCGTTCGGCGAAGCGCCACTCGGCCTGCGCGTACAGGCCGGACTGCGAGACGTAGTCGTCCTCGTTGCGCTTCAGGCCGCCGATGTCGCCGTTCTGGTTGATGAAGCCCTGGCGCCGCTCGGTGAAGGTCTCGTAATCGCCGCCGAAGGACAGCGTGAACGGGCCGCCGAGCAGCGTGAAGTCGCGCGCGAGGCGCGCCGACACGCCGCCGTAGTCGCGCCCCAGGTCCACCACGCCGCCCGAGTGCGTGGGGGCGGCCTGGGTGGCGAGCGGAATCGCGAGGTACTGCCGCACGTCGCGGTGGCCGCCGTAGAGCGTCGTGGTGAGGGTCCAGTCGGACAGGCGCATTTCGTAGTTCGCGCCCAGCTGGTTTTGCGCCGCGCTCTTGCGCGTGTTGAATTGCAGCGCGGTGGCCGCGACCTGGCGCGGATCGGCGCTCATCTGCGCGCGCGTGAGGCCGAGCGGATCCTGTGTCTCGGGGCTGGCGAAGACGTTGGCGACCATCGTCAGGTTGCCGCCGCCCAGCGGCAGCGCGAGCTTGGCGTTCATCTGCTCGCGGTCCGCGGCGCTGTGCTGGCGGTAGCCGTCGGTGTGGAACAGGCCCGTGCTGACGATGCCGTCGCCGCCCGCCACCGCGCCGCCGACCTTCAGCCCGATTCGGCTGCTGTTGAAGGAACCGAAGGAAAGATCCGCGCTCGCGAACGGCGGAACGCCGCGTTCAGTGACGACGTTGATCACGCCGCCCGAGGCGTTGCCGTACATCACGGCGAAGGGGCCGCGCAGCACCTCGATGCTCTGCGCCGAGCTCAGGTCGACGTGCGACACCTGGCCCTGGCCGTCCGGAAAGCTGGCCGGGATGCCGTCGGCGATCAGGCGCAGGCCGCGGACGCCGAAGGTGGCGCGGCCGCCAAAGCCGCGCGAGGAAATTTGCAGGTCCTGAGCGTAATTTTGCCGGTTCTGAACGGAAATGCCCGGCACGCGATTGAGCGACTCGGACAGGTTGACCATCGGCCGGGCGAAGCGGATGTCCTCGGCCTCGACGCGATCCACCGAGGCGGGCACCTCCATGCTCGGCCGCGCGCTGCGTGTTCCCGTCACCGTGATCACGTCGCTGGGCGCTTTTTCGTCTGTTTGCGCAAACAGGCAGCCCGGAGCAAGCGCAAAGGCGATTGCCGCAGTGCGACATGAAGAGCGCAGAAATATCAACGGCCCGTCCTCCCCGGACGCGGACACGGACACGGTGTAGCGTACACCACCACATTGGCGCTAGTATTCCGCGCCTGTCTTCAAAAGGGAGAAACCAACATGCTTAGAACACTTGTAGCGGCGTCCTTGATGGCCGCTTTCGCATCGGCGCAGGCACAGGCGCCGGCCGCCGCGCCGCCCTGGCAGCAGGGACGCTCGGCCGAACAGGGGACATCGACGCTGCATCCGTTCGCGCCGCACCTGACCGGCCGCCCGGCCAAGGATCTGCCGGTCAACACGCTCAAGGTGCCGGCCGGCTTCAAGGTCGAGGTCTGGGCCGACGGCGTTCCCGAGGCGCGCTCGCTCGCGCTCGGCGACAAGGGCACCGTGTTCGTGAGCAACCGCAACGCGAAGAGCGTCTACGCGGTGATTGATCGCGGCGGCCAGCGCGAGGTGAAGGAAATCCTCAAGGGCAAGAATTCGCCCAACGGCATCGTGTTCCACAAGGGAACGCTGTACGTGGCTGAACGCAACCGCATCACCGCCTACGACGGCATCGAAGACAAGCTCGACAACCCGGGCGACGGCAAGGTGGTGATCGACAACCTCGATCCGACCAACCAGCCGGGCCACTTCTGGAAATTCCTGGCCATGGGTCCCGACGGCAAGCTGTACTTCAACATCGGCTCGCCGCAGAACATCACCATGCCGACCTACATGCAGGCGGCGATCATGCGCGTCGACCCGAAGACCGGGCACCTCGAGAACTTCGCGCAGGGCGTGCGCAACACGGTCGGCTTCGACTGGAATCCGAAGACGCGCGACCTCTGGTTCACTGACCACGCCCGCGACTGGCTGGGCGACGATTTGCCGAATGACGAGCTGAACGTGGCCACCAGGGCCGGTCAGCACTTCGGCTTCCCGTACTGCCACCAGGGCGACATGCTGGACCCCGAGTTCGGCGCGAACCGCTCCTGCAAGGAGTTCACGCCGCCCGCGGCGAAGTTGGGCGCGCACATCGCGCCGCTCGGCATGCGCTTCTACACCGGCAAGATGTTCCCGAAGGAGTACCAGGGCGACATCTTCATCGCCATGCACGGCTCCTGGAACCGCAGCACCAAGCAGGGCTATAACGTGATGCGCGTGACCTTGAACGGCAACAAGGTGGTGAAGTCCGAGCCGTTCCTGACCGGCTTCCTTACCGACGACCGCGCCGACCCGCCGATGTGGGGTCGCCCCGTGGACGTGATGGTGATGAAGGATGGCGCGCTGCTGGTATCGGATGACTATAACGGGATCCTGTACCGCGTCAGCTATCAGAAGTGAGCGTTCGTGGCGCGTGGGTTGTCGCAGCGGCGTTCGCCCTTGCGGGCGGCGCCGCTTCGGCGGCCGACATCGCGGCCGGCAAGCAGAAGGCCGCGCTTTGCGAGGCCTGCCACGGCCCGGAAGGCAATTCGGTGATTCCGGCGAACCCGTCCATCGCGGGCCAACCGGCGCAGTTCATCACCAACGCGCTGTATTTCTTCAAGGCGGGCAGCCGCAAGGACCCGCAGATGTCGCCGATCGCATCGACCTTGTCCAACGCGGACATGAACGACCTGGCGGCGTATTTTTCCTCGCTCAAGCTGGCGCCGCCGAAGCACAAGGCCTCGGCCGAAAGCGCCGCGGCCGGGCCGGAGCTGGCGAATAAATTCATGTGTACGCAATGCCACGGGCCCGCCCTGCTGGGCACGCAGCACATCAACCTGAACACCGCCTATCAGCGGCCGATGTCGGATGTGTTCGACATCACGTCGTCGGGCGCTTGGAACTACAACGCCATCGCCTCGACGATCCTGAAGACGACGTCGCTCGCGCTGGCCGACACCGGGATCAAGTTCGCGGACGGCCCCGATATCCTGCCGCGGCACGACGCGGCCTATTGGGCGAAGGCGACGCGCGGCTTCGACTTCTCGGCAGAGGACCGCGTGCCGGTGGACCTCATGAACGAGGTGATGTGGGAGGGCGTGATGGACGGCACGCCATACCCGACGCGGCGTTCAGGCGCGAAGCTGGGCATCGTCGCCGCGAGCGAGAAAGAAGACTAGCAGCCGCCTTTTAACGCCAGTCCGTGTGGAGATCAGCGCCGGGCTACTGCGGCCTGATTGCCGCCAAGCTCAGGCTGACCTAGCGTGCTCCGACCTGGCGCTGGGGAGGAAAAATGCTGGATAGCCGCGCATCTTGGGCGCGTCTCGGGCTGCTGCTGCTTGTGAGCTCGATCGGCGGGGTCGGCATGTGGTCCGTAGTGGTCACGCTGCCGGCGGTGCAGGCGGAATTCGGCGTGGCACGCGCCGGCGCGGCCCTGCCCTACACGCTCACGATGCTGGGCTTTGCCGCCGGCGGCGTCGTGATGGGACGGGCGACCGACCGCTTCGGCATCGCGTGGGTCGCGGCCGTCGCCGGGCTGATGCTCGCGGCCGGCTACGCGCTCGCCAGCCGCAGCCACGATCTGCTGACCTACGCGCTGGTGCACGGCGTGCTGATCGGGATGCTCGGCTCGGGGGCGCTGTTCGGGCCGGTCATGGCCGATGCGTCGTTGTGGTTCCGCCGCCGGCGCGGCCTCGCCGTGGCGATCGCGGCGGCCGGCAACTACGTCGCGGGCGCAATCTGGCCGCCGATCGTGGCCGCAGCGACCCAGTCCTTC
>JANXUV010000084.1 GCA_025356085.1 Betaproteobacteria bacterium | reverse complement strand
CGCCGCCGAGGCCCGCGCCGCGAGGGGCGGCATGGCATCCACATCCCAACCCGCCGCGCCGCGGAAGACCGCGGCGTGGAACAAAGCGGCGTTGGTGCCCGCGGCCATGATCAGGCAGACCTTCAGCGCGAACACCGGGTTCGCCATCAGGTCGTTCGCATGCGCAACGAACATCGCCAGGCCGCTCGGGATGATGAGCACGAAGCTGCCGAGGGTCCACGGCAGCACGTGTGCCGACAGCCTGCGCACCGGCAGTGACCGCGAGAATCCCAGCAGGCGCAGGTCGAGGATCGCGATCGAGCCCACCAGCAAGGCGATGCCGAGGATGTGGATGATTTCCACCGATGGGTACAGCCACAGCCATTTGCGCATCGCCTCGCCGAGCGCCGAGGCTTCGATCGCGCCCATGGCGGTCATAGGAATCGCGTTCGCGCTCAGGATCAGCGCAGCTCTACTGTCTTTCCGCCCACGGTGATCCGCTCGGCGCGCATTTCCTCGGGCTTGTCGCGGTTGGCGTAGCCCTCGACCGTCGCTTCGCCGCCCGGCGTGAGCAGGTCCTTCGCCAGGCCGCGGTTTTCCATGCGCGAAGGCGGCGCCAGCACGCACAGCCAGGTCTTGCCCGGCGTCGCCAGCCGGACGTGGCCGTGCGGATGTTCGTAGCCGTATTCAACGATCTTTCCCGAGAGCTTGAGGAGCTTGGTGCTGTCGTATTCGCTCCACCCGTGGTGCGCGAGCGCCGCTGCAGGAACCAGCAATAGCGCGCCAAGTACCTTGCGGCGTTTCGTCATAGCCGTTCCTCCACCCATGCCTTCACCGTTTCCAGTGCGCCGCCGAGCTTCGCCGGCTCGGTACCGCCCGCCTGCGCCATGTCCGGTCGCCCGCCGCCCTTGCCGCCGACCTGCAGCGCGACAAAGTTCACCAGATCCCCTGCCTTTACCTTGCCGGTCAGGTCGGCCGTGACGCCGGCGATCAGCGCCACCTTGCCGTCACTCACCGCTGCCAGCACGATGGCTGCGCTCTTCAGTTTGTCCTTCAGCTTGTCCAGGGTTTCGCGCAGGGTCTTCGCGTCCGCGCCTTCCAGCGTCGCCACCAGCAGCTTGGCGTGCTTCACGTCAACGGCCTGCGAGGCGAGGTCCTGACCCTGCCCCATGGCGAGTTTCGAGCGCAGCTTCGAGAGTTCCTTCTCCAGCGCCTTTTTTTCATCCAGCAGGTGTTGCACGGCCTTCTCAACCATGCCGGCGCCCGGCTGCGCGCGCACCTTCTGCGCCACTTCGTGGAACTCGTGCAACTGTGCGTTCATCATGGCAAGCGCATTGCCTCCGGTAGTCGCCTCCACGCGGCGGATGCCCGCCGCGACACCGCCTTCGGCGTAGAGCTTGAAGACCCCGATGTCGCCGGTGCGCTCGACGTGGGTGCCGCCGCAAAATTCGCGAGAGGAGCCGATGTCGAGCACCCGCACCTCGTCGCCGTACTTTTCGCCGAACAGCATCACCGCGCCGGACTTCCTCGCCTCCTCGATAGGTATCACCTGCGCGCGCGTCGGGCTGTTCTGCAGGATTTCGGCATTCACCAGCGATTCCACCCGCCGGATTTCCTGGTCGTTCATCGGCTTGTCGTGCGCGAAATCGAAGCGCGTCTTGTCCGCATCGACGAGCGAGCCCTTTTGCGCCACGTGCGGTCCCAGCACTTCGCGCAGCGCCTTGTGCATCAGGTGCGTCACCGAATGATTGCGCATGGTGCGCTTGCGCAGCTCGACGTCCACGCGCGCCTCCACCTTGTCGCCGATTTTCAGCGCGCCCGACTTCAGCGTGCCGTGATGGCCGAAGACTTCTGCTTGGATTTTCTGCGTGTCGGCGACGGTGAAAGTGCCACCGGCACCCACCAGCTCGCCCCGGTCGCCCACCTGGCCGCCGGATTCGGCATAGAACGGCGTCTGGTCCAGGACGACCACCCCGGCTTCGCCGGCCGTCAGCTGCTCGGTCGCCGCGCCGTCCTGATAGAGCGCGATCACCTTCGCCTGCAGGCTCAGGGTGTCATAGCCGCGGAAGTCGGTCTTTCGGCCGGAATAGTCCAAGCCAGCCGACGAAGTGAATTTGCTCGCGGCGCGGGCGCGTTCGCGCTGCTGCCCCATCGCGGCTTCGAAGCCGGCGAGATCCAGACTGACACCCCGCTCGCGGCAGATGTCCGCCGTCAGGTCCACCGGGAAACCAAAGGTGTCGTAGAGCTTGAAGATGGTGTCGCCGTCGAGCAGCTTTTCGCCGGAAGCGAGCGCGCCTTCGAGCACGCCCATGCCGTGATCCAGGGTTTCGGCGAAGCGCTCCTCCTCCTGCTTGAGCACCTCCGCGACGCGCTTCGCGGCGCTGCGCAGCTCGGGGTAGGCATCACCCATCGCCTTGTCCAGGTCTGCGACCAGCTTGAAGAAAAACGGTTGTTTTTGTCCCAGCTTGTAGCCATGGCGGATGGCGCGGCGCACGATTCGGCGCAGTACGTAGCCGCGGCCCTCATTGCCGGGAATCACGCCATCCACGATCAGGAACGCGCAGGCGCGGATGTGGTCCGCGATCACGTTCAACGACGGATCCTTGAGCGCCTTTTGCTTCGTTTCACGCGCCGCCGCCTTGATCAGATCCTGGAACAGGTCGATCTCGTAGTTCGAGTGCACGTGTTGCAGCACCGCGGCGACACGCTCCAGTCCCATGCCGGTATCCACGCAGGGCTTGGGCAGGGGCGTCATGACACCCTTGTCATCCCGGTTGTACTGCATGAACACGAGGTTCCAGATCTCGATGTAGCGGTCGCCGTCGGCATCCGCCGATCCCGGCGGGCCGCCAGGGATCCCGGGCCCGTGGTCGTAGAAAATTTCGCTGCAAGGCCCGCAGGGGCCGGTGTCGGCCATCTGCCAGAAATTGTCCGACTGGTACTTCGCGCCGCCAGCCTTGTCGCCGATGCGGATGCAGCGCTCCTTCGGCACGCCGATGACCTTGGTCCACAGGTCGTAGGCCTCGTCGTCGGTCTCGTAGACCGTGGTCCAGAGCTTTTCCGGCGGCAGCTTGTAGACCTTGGTGAGCAGTTCCCAGGCGAACTGGATGGCGTCCTTCTTGAAGTAGTCGCCGAAGCTGAAGTTGCCCAGCATCTCGAAGAAGGTGTGGTGGCGCGCGGTGTAGCCGACGTTTTCCAAATCGTTGTGCTTGCCGCCGGCGCGCACGCACCTCTGCGACGTGGTGGCGCGCGTGGTGACGCGCTTCTCCTTGCCGAGGAATACGTCCTTGAACTGGACCATGCCGGAATTGACGAACAGCAGGGTCGGGTCGTTCGAGGGAACGAGCGAACTCGAGGCCACGATGGTGTGGCCCTTGGACTTGAAGTACTCAAGGAAGCTCGAGCGGATCTCAGCGGATTTCATGGTCCGCCTATTTTAAAGGAAGCCTCTGCGGCGTCCGGACGCCGCAGGGCTTTTTTACTACGCGGCCAGGCGGCCGTACTTCACCAGCCGCGCCCGCACGCCGGTCTGCGTGCGCTGGTGCGCCGCCGCCAGATCCGGCAGGCCGCGTCCGGCGTCGAAGCCCGAGAGCAGCTTGCGATCCTCGTCTTCCGACCAGGGCTCGCCGGTCTTCGGCGGCAGCTGCTGCTTGCGCCGCTCGAAGCGCTCGGATTTCTCCAGCGCCTCGGCTGCCGCGTACAGCGCGCGCACGGTCTGCGCGCGCTGGTAGATGCTGTCGGCCGAGAACACTTCGCCCGTTTCCGGATCGACGCCGTTCGCGAGCGAGCGCACCACGCTCAATGCTTCTGTTTGATTCATCCTGTTCACCTCCTCTCCACCGCACATGCGGTCAGTCGATGAACGTTCAATCCGCGTCGCGCGCCGACAGGAGCTTGAAAATTATTTCGGAGGAGAAGCCGCGCGATTGGAGGAAGCGCATGCGCTTCGCGCGCTCTTCGCGCGTCGCCGCGGGTTCGCGGTATTTCCTTTCAAGAATGCGGCTCGCGCGCTCAAGCTCGCCCTCGATGGAGACGCGACCGACAAGCTCCGGATCGATGCCTTTGGCCTTCAGGTCCTGGCGGATGCGCGCCGCGCCGAACTTGCGCGACAGCACACGCGCCCGCTCGGCGGCGAAACGCTCGTTCGACAGTTGATTTTTCCGCTCGAGGGCGTCCAGCAGTGCCTGCAACGCTTCAGGCGACTCCGCCCGGGCCGCCAGCTTGCGGCCGAGTTCCGCCCGGGAGTGCTCCCGCCGCGCGAGCAGCCGTAATGCCCGCGCCCGGAGCTCTACCGCGGAATCAGGTTCGCCCTTCACCGCGCGGGTTTCAACCCCTCTTGCGCGTCGGCAGTTGCTCGACCTTGTTGTCCTCAGCGGTGGCTTCTGCCGCCTTGGCCGCCGGCTTGATCACGCCTGATTTTTCCCGGATCTTCTGCTCGATCTCCTTCGCCATCGCGGTGTTTTCCTTGAGGAACTCGCGGCAGTTGTCCTTGCCCTGGCCGAGCCGGTCGCCGTTGTAGATGTACCAGGCGCCCGACTTCTCGACCACGCCGTGGATCACGCCCAGTTCGAGCAGTTCGCCCTCGAGCGAGATGCCTTCGCCGTACAGAATATCGAATTCCGCGGTGCGGAAGGGCGGCGCGACCTTGTTCTTGACGATCTTGACGCGCGTCTCCGAGCCGATCACCTCGTCGCCCTTCTTGATGGCGCCGATGCGGCGGATGTCGATGCGGGCCGAGGCGTAGAACTTGAGCGCGTTGCCGCCGGTGGTGGTCTCGGGACTGCCGAACATGACGCCGATCTTCATGCGGATCTGGTTGATGAAGATCACCAGCGTGTTGGTGCGCTTGATGTTGCCGGTGAGCTTGCGCAGCGCTTGGCTCATGAGGCGCGCCTGCAGGCCCATCTGCGGCTCGCCCATTTCGCCCTCGATCTCGGCTTTGGGCGTGAGCGCGGCGACCGAATCGATCACGATCACGTCGACCGCGCCGGAGCGCACCAGCATGTCGGCGATCTCGAGCGCCTGCTCGCCGGTATCCGGCTGCGAAATCAGCAGGTCCTCGGTTTTCACGCCGAGCTTGGCGGCGTAGGAGATGTCGAGCGCGTTCTCCGCGTCGATGAAGGCGGCGGTGCCGCCGATTTTCTGCATTTCGGCGATGACCTGCAGCGTCAAGGTGGTCTTGCCGGAGGATTCCGGGCCGTAGATCTCGACCACCCGGCCGCGCGGCAGGCCGCCGACGCCTAGCGCGATATCCAGGCCGAGCGAACCGGTGGACACCACATCGATGTCCTTGATGGCTGCGTCGTCCATCTTCATGATGGAGCCCTTGCCGTACTGCTTCTCGATCTGCGCCAGCGCCGCGACGAGCGCCTTCTGTCTGTTGTCGTCCATCTCTACGTACCTCTTTTTATAGGCTGTCGACATCTACGGCAGGCTCACGCCCCTGCGAGGACCGAGCATCTGGGCCGACACCGGATACTGTATAAATGCACATGTATTGTGGTCGGTTGACTGGGCCCTGTCAAACAGCCTGCGGTAAAATCCAAAAAACCTCTTTGGAGACAAGACGATGGCGAAAGTTTCGTTCCTCGGCCTCGGCGTGATGGGCTACCCGATGGCGGGCCACCTGCTGAAGAAAGGCGGCCACGAGGTGACGGTCTACAACCGCAGCCCCGCCAAGGCGGCGCAGTGGGTCAAGGAGTACGGCGGCAAGTCCGCCCCCACCCCGAAAGAGGCCGCCCAAAGCGCCGATTTCGTCCTGATGTGCGTCGGCAACGACGACGACGTGCGTTCGGTCGCCTATGGGGACGGCGGCGTACTGGCGGGGATCCGCAAGGGCGCGATCCTGGTCGACCACACCACGGCCTCCGCCATCGTCGCCCGCGAACTGCACGCCAAATGCAAGGACAAGGGCGTCGGCTTCATCGACGCGCCGGTCTCCGGCGGCCAGGCGGGCGCGACCAACGGGCAGCTGGGCATCATGTGCGGCGGCGACCAGGCCGACTACGACAAGGCACTGCCGGTGCTCAACGTCTACGCCAAGATGTGCGCGCTGATCGGCGGCACGGGGGCCGGCCAGCTCACCAAGATGGTCAACCAGATGGCCATCGTCGGCCTGATGCAGGGCCTCGCCGAAGCGCTCAACTTCGGCGTCAAGGCCGGCCTCGACATGGAGAAGGTGGTCTCGGTGATCTCCAAGGGCGCCGCGCAGTCCTGGCAGCTGGAGAACCGCTGGAAGAGCATGGTCGAAGGCAAGTTCGAGGGCTTCGGCTTCGCCAGCGAGTGGATGCGCAAGGACCTCAACATCGCGCTCGCTGAAGCCAAGAGAAACGGCGCCGCCCTGCCGAACACCGCGCTCATCGAGCAGTACTACGGCCGCATCTGCTCGCGCGGCAACGGCCGCTGGGACAACACCGCGCTGATGGACCTGCTGAAGGGCGGCTAATCAGCGCTCCGGCTCCGTGAGTTCGCCGAGCAACCGGTAGAGCTCGGAGCCGATGCGCTTCAATTCGGCGCGATGGGCCGAACTGAGACGCTGCAGCACGCGCTCGCCGGCGCGCGTCAGCTTAAGGCGGACCTTGCGACGGTCCTCTTCTACAGGCTGGCGCAGCAGCAGTCCCTGCTCGACCAGCCGGTCCACCAGTCCTACTGCGCTGTTGTGCTTGATCATCAGGCAGCGCGCCAAGTCGCTGATGGTTACCGGCGCCCCGTCCGGCACACCTCGCACCACCAGCAGCGCCTGGTGCTGAGGCGCGCTCAGACCGGCCCCCGCCGCCGCCGATTCGCTGAAATGCAGGAAGCGCCGCAGCGCGCGGCGGAAGGACGCCAGCCGCACGTAGTCGGCCGTCCGCAGTTCCGTGGCCTTCGGGCTCTTTCTCGTTCGCGCCATCGATATCCGCGTTATCTGCTTGATGTCCCAAGGGTATTTTTACCACAGGCCGCCGCAAACGCAGCTTAATATCGCACTGCGATATAAATCTATTTATATCGCGGTACGATATTAAAGCCGTTTTGTAAGGCAGCCGTAAGGCGCCGTTCGCACACTCAGGCAGACGCGTGCGGCGTAAAGGCGCCGCAAACCCCAACCAACTGGAGGAGGAACACATGAAACACGACAGCAGCAAACCGCTCTTCGATCGCAATCGCCGCGCGCTCGTGCGCGCCGGCCTCGGCCTCGCCGGCGGGCTCACGCTGCCCGGCTATGTCGCCCAGGCCTTTGCCGCCGAGGGACCGCCGATCGGCACCTGGCCCGCCGGCATCCAGGGCAAGGAAGTGTTCATCGGCGTGGCAGTGCCGCGCACCGGCTCCTACGCCGAACAGGGCGAGGATGAACTCAAGGGCTGGCAGCTCGCGGTCGAGCACATCAACTCGGGACACCCGCTGGTCCAGCGCATCTCGCCCAAGACGAAGAAGGGCGTGCAGGGCAAGGAGCTCAAGCTCGTGGTCGCCGACTCGGCAGCCAAGCCGAACGACGCCGTGCAGGCCGAGCAGCGCTTCATCACCGAGAACAAGATCATGCTGATGACCGGCTCGACGTCGAGCGCGGTGGCCGTGGCAATGAACAAGCTCGCGCAGCGCGAGAAGGTGCTCTACACCGCAGGCATCTCGGGCTCGAACGACACGACCGGCAAGGATTGCGTGCGGTACGGCTTCCGCCAGAACTTCTACGGCGAGACGGCGGCGAACGCCATCGGCCCGGTGCTGCTGAAGGCCTACGGCAAGAACAAGAAAATGGCGTTCATGACGCCGGACTACACCTACGGCCATACCGTCACGAAGTCGTGCAGCGACTACCTCAAGGAGCACGGCGGCTGGACGATGGTGACCAACCAGGTCTCGCCGCTCGGCGCCACTGACTTCAGCTCGTACCTCACCAACATCACCAACTCCGGCGCCGAGATCCTGCTGAACGTCAACTGGGGCCGCGACGCGGTACTGTCGACGCAGCAGGCGAAGCAGTTCGGCGTCATCCCGAAAATGAAGCTGGTGATCCCGTACCAGATCCCGTTCCTCGCCAAGAACATCGGCGCAGAGTTGGCGGAGGGCGTGTTTGCGGCGACCGACTTCTGGTGGACGCTGGAAGACAAGTACCCGCTCGCCAAGATGTTCGTCGACGAGTTCCGCAAGAAGTACGGCTATAACCCGGAATGGGGCGCCGAGAACGCGTACATGTCGTTTGCCATGTGGGCCGACGCGGTGGAGAACGCCGGCACCTTCTATCCGCCGGACGTGATCAAGTCCTACGAGGCCGGCCGCAAGCTGCAGTCGATGGTGGGCGAGGTATACATCCGCAAGGAAGACCACCAGCTGGTGCGCCCGGTAGTGATCGTGCGCGGCAAGGCTCCGAAGGAAATGCGCAACAAGGAAGACTTCTGGGAAGTCACGGAAGTCGTCCCGGGCGCGCCGCTGATGCAGAAGCCCGACGCGTTCGATTGCAAGCTGGGCGACTACACATAGCCGCACGCCGCAGTGCTCAGTTGGGCTAACTTCGGCTCGCAGCTGTTCAACGGCCTGGCGCTGGGGGCGCTGCTCGCGCTCATCGCGTCAGGCCTTACCATCATTTACGGCACGCTCGGCGTGCTGAACCTCGCGCACGGCGCGATGTTCATGCTGGGCGGCTACGCGGGCTATGCGGCCTACCAGGCCTCAGGCTCCTTCGTCGTGGGCGTGGCGGCCGGTACGCTGGCCGTCGGCGCGCTCGGTATCGTGCTGGAGCGCGTCATCATCCGGCACTTCTACCACCGCCCGCATGAGGATCAACTACTCGTAACGTTCGGCCTCGCCATCGTCTTTGTCGAGGCGGTGCGCTGGGGCTTCTCCAGCGACACCAAAACAGTACAGGCGCCGCAGCTCCTGTCAGGAATCACCGACCTCGGCTTCATGTCCTACCCGACCTACCGCCTCGCGGTCGTCGGCATCTGCGCCGTTGCGCTGCTTTTGCTTTTCTTCGTGCTCTATCGCACTCGGCTCGGCCTGATAGTGCGCGCCGGCATCGAGGACGCCGAGATGGTGGATTCGCTGGGCATCAACGTCGACCGCATCTTCATGACGGTGTTCGGCATCGGCGCCATGGCGGCCGGGTTTGCGGGCTTCATCAATTCCCCGATCGTCTCGCTCGCGCCCGACGTGGGCGAGCAGATACTGGTCCAGACCTTCGTGGTAGTCGTGATCGGCGGCGTGGGCTCTTTCCCGGGCGCGGTGCTGGGCGGTCTAATCGCGGGCGAAATCATCAGCCTCACCTCGATGGTCAACCCGGGCTATGCGTATGTGATGCTGTTCGCGGCGATGGTGCTGGTGCTCATGCTGCGTCCGCACGGCCTGCTCGGCACTAAAGGGCGCGAGTGATCGCGCTAAAAGCAGGCCGCGAATGAACCGCCGTTTTGTCCTTGAGGCCGCTCTGGCGGCGAGCCTCATCGCGGCGCCGTTCGTATGGGGGGCACTGACGACGGAATC
>JANXUV010000082.1 GCA_025356085.1 Betaproteobacteria bacterium | reverse complement strand
GCAGCGACCAGTTGGCGGTGAGATAGCCGCCGTCCTTGTTGCTGTCGGAATAGCCGAGCATCACTTCCTGGATATCGCCGCGGCCGGCCACCCATTTGCGATAGGCCGGCAGGGCGAAGGCGGCGCGCATGACGTCGCGTGAATTCTCCAGGTCGCCGATGGTCTCGAACAGCGGCACGATGTCCATCGCCAGGCCCTTTTCCAGCGTGAACAGGCCGACTTCCTTGAGCAGCAGCGCCACTTCCAGCAGGTCGGAAACGCTGGCGGCCTTGGAAATGACGTAGTGCGGCAATAGCGCGGGGCCATAGACGGCGTGAAACTCCGCCGCCGCGCGCAGGATGTCCAGCTCCCCTCGCGTCTTGTCGGTGTAGGCGAGGTGCGGGGAGAGCAGCGGCCGCGGCGTCGCCAGTTCGCGCTCGAGCACCTCTACGCGCGCGGGTTCGTCCAGCGCGAGGTAGTCGGCCTGCACGCCGACCGCCGCCAGCAGTTCCGCCACCACCGCTTCGTGGACGTCCGCGTTCTGGCGCAGGTCGAGGGCGGCGAGATGGAAGCCGAACACGCCCAGCGCGCGCTGCAGCGGCTTGAGCCGCACGGCGGCGAGCTGGGATGCGCCGTGGCTGGCGAGCGATGCCGCGATGGTCTGCAGATCCGCGGCGAATGCGGCCTCGTCGGCGTAGGGTTCGATCGCGCGATGGGGCTCGCGCGGCGAAACGAAACCTGCGCGCGCGCTGGCGGTCGCCGCCAGGCGCGAATAGACGCCCGAGAGCGCCTGCCGGTAGGGTTCGTCCTGGCGATGCTGCGACGGATCGCGCGCCGCGTGCGCCAGCCGCAGCAGCGCCGGCGTCGGCTCGACCAGGCGCTGCGACATGGAGAGTTCGGCGCCCAGCGCGTGCATCTCCTCCAGATAGTGGGCGAACGCGGTGCTTGCCTGGCGCTTCACCGCCTCGCGCAGCACGTCGGCGGTGACGAACGGATTGCCGTCGCGGTCGCCGCCGATCCAGGAACCCATGCGCAGCAGCAGCGGCAGGGGCTTGCCGCCCGCGGCGGCTTCCATTTCCTCGTACAGGCGCGGAATCTCGGTGAGGAAGGTCAGCCGGTAGAAGGAGAGCGCGTTCTCGATCTCGTCGATGACGCGCAGCCGCGACAGGCGGATCATCGCCGTCTGCCAGAGGGTCAGCACGCGCGCATGCAGCCGCGCTTCGATGCGCGCGCGCCCCGCCGTGCTCAGGCGCGCGTCCTCCATCTGCGACAGGGCGGCGGCAATGCCGCGTTCGCAGTCGAGGATGCTCTGGCGCTGCACCTCGGTCGGATGCGCGGTGAGAACGGGCACGATCAGCGCGCGCGCGAACCAGGCGTCGAGTTCGGCTTCACCGGTGCCGCCGGCGCGGACGCTCGACAGCGCATAGGCGAAACTGCCGGGCTCGGGCGCCGCGCCCTCGCGTTCGCGCTCGAGCACCAGCCGGTTGGTCTGGCGGTCCTCCGCGACGTTCAGCAGATGCAGGAAGTAACTGAAGGCGCGCACCACTTCCAGCGTGTGGTCGCGCGCGAGCGCGTTGAGTTGCGCCTCCAGTCCCGCTCGCACCGCCTGCGCATCGGCGCCGCTCGCGCGGCGAAACCGCACCGCTTCCTGCCGGATGCTCTCGACACGCTCATAGCCGTCGATGCCGATCTGGTCGCGCAGTACCTGACCCAGCACGCGCCCCAGATAGCGGGTTTCCTCGCGCAGGGCGCCGCCATCCCGGGCTTTGCTGTCGTCCGATGCAGACATAACCTCACTTTAAAGCATGCGGGCTGTAGGACAACGCCTACACGCATTTCAGCGGGAGTCGTATTCCGCCGGGACGGCATTCGGAGCATTCTGCCTCCATGCCGCACTCACGAGCCATGCCTTGCCCGACGGGCAACAGCCGGAACAGGCGGGTGCCGCATTCGGCCAGGATTCGAGCTCGACGATGGAGTCCGAAGCATGGCAATCGAGCATGTACGCCAGCGTTTCGGTGCACTGACTTTTTTCGCGTTCCAACGTAAGGAGTATTCAAATGCTTTCATGTGCCGTTGCTTTTTGCGGTGCTTGCGTTAACCAGTTAAGCTACCGTCGGGATTGCACAACAAGAAGAACGATGTCCATCACACCGCCCCCCGACGCCGCGAAAACCCGCAACGCCGTACCCAGCATTGAACAGGAGGAACTGCGCGGCATTTCGCGTACGGTCGCCGAGATCCACTGGCTGCTGCTGATCCTGGTGCTGCTGAACCTGATCTTCGGCAATGCGGACAAGCTGGCCGAGACCGCGGTCATCGCCGCCTCGTTCTTCTATGCCGCCTTCGTGATGGCGTTCCGCTACGCCAATTTCTACAAGCGCGAGACGCGCTGGAAAGTGGCGCTCGAGACCTGGGCGATGATCGCCTTCATCACCTGGGTGTGCTTCCATACCGGCGGCCTGGCGAGCCCGCTGCTCAACAGCTACCTGCTGCCGGTGATCACCGCGGCGCTCACGCTCGGCAAGATCACCACGCTGATCGAAGTGGCGCTGATCGCCGCTTGCCAGGTGTTCCTGGGCGGCAGCTTCCAGGCGGAACACCTTATATCGCTCGCCTTCCTCGGCAGCTTCGCGGCGCAGATCGCGCCGGTGCTGCTGGTGGCCTACATCGTCACCATGTTCTCCGCCGACATCCGTTACGGCCTCAGCCGCGCCAAGTTGCTGTCGGAAACAGACGAGCTTACCGGCTTGCTGAACATGCGCGGCTTCTCGATCGCGGCGAATCGCCTGTTCGGCCAGGCGATGCGCTACAACCGCGCCGCCAGCGTGCTGATGATCGATTCGGACAACCTGAAGACGGTCAACGATACCTACGGCCACGAGGCGGGCAACCGGCTGCTGCGCCAGATCACGCGCCTGGTGCAGGCCGAGTTGCGCTACACCGACGTGCTGGCCCGCTACGGCGGCGACGAATTCATCGTGCTGCTGCCCGAGACGCCGCCCAAAGGGGCGCAGGAAGTTGCCGACCGGATTCGAGATGCGATCGCCAGCGTGCCGCTCGACGAGGATGGCAGGAAGGTCGGCTGCACGGTGAGCATCGGCATCGCGGGACATCCCGCGGACGGCAACTCGCTGGATGCGGTGGCGGCGCGCGCCGACCGCGCGATGTACCAGGCCAAGCAGGCCGGCCGCAACCGGGTGGTGCAGTTCGGAACGATCGTTACTTGAGCGCGGCGAGCAGCTGCGGATACACCTGCGGAGTCGCGGCGGTGATGTCGCCGCGTTCCAGCCAGCCGGCGTCGCCGGCGAGATCGCCCACCAGGCCGCCGGCTTCCTGCACCATCAGCGCGCCTGCCGCCATGTCCCAGGGCGACAGGCCCATTTCCCAGAACGCGTCCAGGCGCCCGGCCGCGACGTAGGCCAGGTCGAGCGCGGCGGCCCCCGCGCGGCGCACGCCCGACGAGGTCTGCATGATTTCCTTCAACTGCCTGCAGTACAGATCGAGGCGGGTCAATTCCTTAAAAGGGAAACCTGTGCCGACCAGGGCATCTTTCAGGTTCACGCATTTGGTGACGCGAATGCGCCGGTCGTCGAGAAAGGCGCCGCCGCCCTTGGAGGCGGTGAACAGTTCGTTTTTGGCCGGATCGTAGATCACGCCGTGCTCCACCATGCCGCGGCGTTCGAGGCCGATCGACACGCAGTACTGCGGGAAGCCGTGGATGAAATTGGTGGTGCCGTCGAGTGGATCGATGATCCAGCGGTATTCTGCTTTGGCGGCGCTCTTCGCCGGCAGTTCTCCCGACTCTTCTCCGAGGATCGCGTGGTCCGGGTAGGCCTGGCGGATGATATCGATGATCGCCGCTTCCGCGGCCCGGTCCACCTGGGTGACGAAATCGTTGGCGCGCTTGGAGTGGATCTCCAGCTTGGTGCGGTCGAGCGCGGCGCGGTTGATGATGCTGCCGGCGCGCCGCGCCGCTTTGACCGCGATATTGAGCATCGGATGCATGGGGCGCGTATTCTAGACTGTCGCCATGCAAAACATCCGCATCGTCCTGTGCCGTCCCAGCCATCCCGGCAACATCGGCGCCGCGGCGCGCGCGATGAAGGCGATGGGCCTGTCAGACCTGCGCCTGGTCGCGCCGGAGAAATTTCCGGCGCCGGAGGCGCGCTGGATGGCCACCAATGCGGTCGACGTGCTCGATCAGGCGAAGGTCAATGCAACGCTGGCGGAGGCGATTTCCGATTGTGTACACGCATTCGCGCTGTCGGCACGGACGCGCGAATGGTCGACGCCCGTGATCGATGTCCGTGCTGCGGCGGCAGCTGCGGCGGCGGCGGGCGGCCCAGTCGCATTCGTGTTTGGCAACGAGCAGGCGGGCTTGACCAACGAGGAGATGCTCGCCTGCCAGACGCTGGTGCACATCCCGGCCAATCCGGAATTCAGCTCGCTGAATCTCGCGCAGGCGGTGCAGGTTGTTGCTTACGAAATATTCATGACTTCAAAACCGGAAACCGGAAAATTCCGGACGGAAAAACCGGCAACCATTCAGGACCGCGAAGGGCTCTACGAGCACCTGGAGCGCGCTGCCATCGAGAGCAAATTCTTCGATCCGGCGTCCGGGTCCCGGCTGCCGACCCGCCTGCGGCGGCTTTTTTCCCGCGTGCCGGACCTGGAACGCGAGGAAGTCAACATCCTGCGCGGCCTGCTTAAGGCCCTCCAGCAGCCGAAGTCCAAATAGTTGAGAGTTTTAGTCGGGCACCGTAAAATGCCGTTCATGTTCAGACAGCTACGTGAAGACATCGCCAGCGTGATCGCACGCGATCCGGCCGCGCGTTCGTCCTGGGAAGTGCTGACCTGCTATCCGGGCCTGCACGCGATCTGGATCCACCGCATCGCGCACGGGTTCTGGACACACGGCCTGAAATGGCTGGGGCGTTTCACTTCGCACCTGGGCCGCTGGCTCACCGGTGTCGAGATCCATCCTGCGGTAAAGGTCGGGCGTCGCGTATTCATCGACCACGGCATGGGCGTGGTGGTCGGCGAGACCGCGGAGATCGGCGACGACTGCACCATTTACCAGGGCGTGACTCTCGGTGGCACGTCGCTCTACCGCGGCGCCAAGCGCCATCCGACGCTCGGCAAAGGCGTGGTGGTGAGTGCCGGCGCCAAGGTCCTGGGCGGCTTCACCGTCGGCGACGGTGCGAGAGTCGGCTCCAATGCCGTGGTGCTCAAGGAAGTGCCGGCCGGCGCCACGGTCGTGGGCGTCCCCGGACGTCTCGTGGAACAGAGCGCGGCAGATAAGGAAAAGGCGCATTTTGCCGCCTACGGTGTGGCGCCGAATCAGGAAGATCCTTACTTGAAGACGCTGCAATCCCTGGTGGACCACGCCCAGGAGCTCGAGCAGACCGTGTCGGCCCTGACCGAGAAAATGCGGCGCCTGGAACAGGCGGCCGAGCGCTCCAAGTCTGAACAGCTAAGAGCTATCAAGTAGTTGAATTTTAAAGACTAATATACCCGATAAAATTGCTCGGGATTTGGTATACTTGAGCATCTTAATCGGGTATAGAAAAAGCAACCATGAGACTTACGACTAAAGGCAGATTCGCGGTTACCGCGATGGTGGATCTTTCGATGCGCCAGACGCGCGGGCCGGTCACGCTGGCCGCCATCAGCGAACGGCAGCACATTTCGCTGTCGTACCTGGAGCAACTGTTCGGCAAGCTGCGCCGCGCCAAGCTGGTCAACAGCGTGCGCGGGCCGGGCGGCGGCTACAACCTCGCCAAGCCGATCGCCAACATCACCGTGGCGGAAATCATCAGCGCGGTGGACGAACCGATCGACGCCACGCAATGCGGTGGCAAGGAGAACTGCATCGACGACCGGCGCTGCGTGACGCACGACCTGTGGGCGACGCTGAACGAGAAGATGAATGATTACCTGGGCTCGGTTTCGCTCGCCGACGTGGTTTCCCACCAGCAGGGCAAGCAGGTTCAGGTGATCAAGGATTTCAGGGGCAGGGAGAAAGCGCCGGAGACGGTGGCCGCGTGACCCTGAAGTACCCCATTTACCTGGATTACTCGGCGACCACGCCGGTTGATCCGCGCGTGGCGCAGAAAATGATCCCGTTCCTGACGGAGCATTTCGGCAATCCGGCCAGCCGCTCGCATGCCTTCGGCTGGAAGGCCGAGGAAGCTGTCGAGGAGGCGCGCGAGCACGTCGCCGCGCTGGTGCGCTGCGACGCCAAGGAACTGGTCTGGACCTCGGGCGCGACCGAGTCGATCAACCTCGCGCTCAAGGGCGCGGCCGAGTTCTACAAGACGAAGGGCAAGCACCTGGTCACGGTCAAGACCGAGCACAAGGCGACGCTGGACAGCATGCGCGAGCTCGAGCGGCGCGGCTTCGAAGTCACTTACCTCGACGTCCAGCCCAACGGCCTGCTCGACCTGAACCAGCTGGATAGCTCGCTGCGCAAGGACACCATCCTGGTGTCGGTGATGTTCGTGAACAACGAAATCGGCGTCATCCAGGACATCCCGGCGATCGGCGAGATGTGTCGCAAGCGGGGCATCCTGTTCCACGTCGATTCGGCGCAGGCCACCGGCAAGTGCGACATCGACCTGCAGGCGCTGAAAGTGGACCTGATGTCCTTCTCGGCGCACAAGACTTACGGGCCCAAGGGCATCGGCGCGCTGTTCGTGCGCCGCAAGCCGCGCGTACGGCTGGAAGCGCAGATGCACGGCGGCGGCCACGAGCGCGGCTTCCGCTCCGGCACCCTGGCCTCGCACCAGATCATCGGCATGGGCGAGGCCTACCGCCTGGCGAAACTGGAAATGGCCTCCGAACGCGAGCATGTGCGGGCGCTGCGCGACAAGCTGCTCGCCGGCATGCAGCAGATGGAAGAGGTTTTCATCAATGGCGATATGGAGCGGCGTGTGCCGCACAACCTCAACCTCAGCTTCAATTTCGTCGAGGGCGAGTCGCTGATCATGGCGGTGAAGGACATCGCGGTGTCCTCCGGCTCGGCCTGCACTTCGGCCTCGCTCGAGCCCTCGTACGTGCTGCGCGCCCTCGGGCGCTCCGACGAGCTCGCGCACAGCTCGATCCGCTTCACGCTGGGTCGCTTCACGACGCAGGAAGAGGTCGAATACACGGTGAATCACCTCAAGACCAAAGTGACAAAGCTGCGGGATCTCTCGCCGCTCTGGGAAATGCACAAGGACGGCATCGATCTGAGCACCGTCCAGTGGGCGGCTCATTGAGCCCCCGATTGAGGAGACGTCATGGCCTATAGCGAAAAAGTCATCGATCACTACGAAAATCCGCGCAACGTCGGTTCCTTCGACAAGGGTGACGATTCGGTCGGCACCGGCATGGTCGGCGCTCCGGCCTGCGGCGACGTGATGAAGCTGCAGATCAAGGTCAACAAGGACGGCGTCATCGAGGACGCGCGCTTCAAGACTTACGGCTGCGGCTCGGCCATCGCTTCGTCCTCGCTGGTCACCGAATGGGTCAAGGGCAAGAAGCTGGATGAAGCCGCCAGCATCAAGAACACGCAGATCGCCGCGGAGTTGTCGCTGCCGCCGGTGAAGATCCACTGCTCGATCCTGGCCGAGGACGCGATCAAGGCCGCGGTCGAGGACTACAAGAAGAAGCACCCGTAACCATGGCCGTTACGCTCACCGAAAAAGCCGCGACCCACGTGCAGACCTTCCTCGCCAGGCGCGGCAGCGGCGTGGCGCTGCGCCTGGGCGTGCGCACCACCGGCTGCTCGGGCATGGCCTACAAGATCGAATACGCCGACGCGGTTAATCCGGAGGACCTCCAGTTCGAGAGCCACGGCGTGAAGGTGGTGATCGATCCGAAGAGCCTGCCTTACCTGGATGGTACCCAGCTCGACTTTGCGCGAGAGGGTTTGAACGAAGGCTTCAAGTTCAACAACCCCAATGTCAAAGACGAGTGCGGCTGCGGCGAAAGCTTTAACGTCTAACCACTTCGAGCTGTTCGGCCTCGTCCCGGCGTTTGCGCTGGATGTCGCGCGCCTCGAAGCTGCTTACCGGGACATCCAGTCGAAAGTGCATCCCGACCGTTTCGCGCAGGCCGGCGACGCAGAGCGGCGCGCCTCCATGCAGATGACTACCCGGGTGAACGAGGCCTACCGCACCCTGAAGAGCCCTGTGCAGCGCGCGAAATACCTGCTCGAGCTGAACGGCGTGGATGTCGGATTCGAAACGAACACCGCGATGCCGCGGGAATTTCTGATCGAGCAGATGGCAATCCGGGAGAAGCTGGAAGAGGCGGAAAGTGGTTCCGATCTGGATTCCATTTCTCGCGCTCTTTCCCTTGAAAAGCGTGAACTCGAAATCCAAATTCAGGAAAAAATCGACGGCAAGCACGACTTCGCTGCGGCCAGCGGTCTCGTAAGAAAGCTCATGTTCCTGGAACGCTTCGGCGAAGACATCGACGCTGCGTACGAAGCGCTGGACGCCTGATGGCGCTGTTCCAGATTTCCGAGCCCGGGCAATCCCCGGAGCCGCACCAGCAGCGGCTTGCGGTCGGCATCGACCTCGGCACCACCAATTCGCTGGTAGCCACGGTGCGCAGCGGCGCCGCCACGGCGCTGCCGGACGAGCAGGGCCGCTCCTTGCTGCCTTCCATCGTGCGCTATCTGCCTGCTGGCAAGGTCGAGGTAGGTTACGCAGCACAGGCGCAGCAGGCGGATGATCCGAAGAATTCCATCGCATCGGTGAAGCGCTACATGGGGCGTGGGCTGAAGGATGTGGCCCATGCCGAGAACGCGCCTTATGACTTCGTGGGTGCCTCCGGGATGGTGCAGTTGAAAACCGTTGCCGGGACTAAGAGCCCTGTGGAAGTTTCAGCTGAAATCCTGAAGGTGCTGCGGGCGCGGGCGGAGAAATCCCTCAACGGCGGCCTCACCGGCGCCGTGATCACCGTGCCGGCCTATTTCGACGACGCGCAGCGCCAGGCGACCAAGGACGCGGCGAAACTCGCGGGCCTCAACGTGCTTCGCCTGCTGAACGAGCCGACCGCGGCGGCGATCGCCTACGGCCTGGACAACGGCGCCGAAGGTACCTACGCCGTCTTCGACCTGGGCGGCGGCACCTTCGACATCTCGATCCTGAAGCTCTCCAGGGGCGTGTTCGAAGTGATTGCGACCAACGGCGACGCCGCGCTTGGCGGCGACGACTGGGACCAGCGCGTGTTCTGCTGGATCGTGGAAGAGGCGAAGCTCGCGCCGCTCGAGCCGCGCGACATGCGCCTGCTGCTGGTCAAGGCGCGCGAAGCCAAGGAATACCTGACCGGGCATGCCGAGTCGCGCATCAGCGCCCGGCTTTCTTCGGGCGAATTCGTCGACCTGAAGCTGGATACCGCGACTTTCAGCCGCATCACCGGGCACCTGGTGCAGAAGACGCTGGCCCCGGCGCGCAAGGCGCTGCGCGACGCGGGCCTGGCGGTCGAGGAGATCAAGGGCGTGGTGATGGTCGGCGGCGCGACGCGGATGCCGCAGATCCAGCGCGCCGCAGGCGAGTTCTTCCGCCGCGACCCGCTCAATAACCTCGATCCGGACAAGGTGGTGGCGCTGGGTGCGGCGATGCAGGCCAACGTGCTCGCCGGCAACCAGCCGACCGGGGGAGACTGGCTGCTGCTGGACGTGATACCGCTGTCGCTCGGCATTGAGACCATGGGCGGCCTGGCCGAGCGCATCGTGCCCAGGAACACCACCATTCCCTGCGCCAAGGCGCAGGAATTCACCACCTTCAAGGACGGCCAGACCGGCATGAGCTTCCACGTGGTGCAGGGCGAGCGGGAGCTTGTCGCCGACTGCCGCTCGCTGGCGCGCTTCGATCTGAAGGGAATTCCGCCGATGGTGGCTGGTGCGGGCCGGGTGCGCGTGACCTTCCAGGTGGACGCCGACGGCCTGCTGTCGGTGTCGGCGCAGGAAAAGACCACCGGCGCCGAAGCCTCGGTGACGGTCAAGCCGTCGTACGGCCTTGGCGATGCCGACATCGAGCGCATGCTGCGCGATTCTTTCGAGCACGCGAAAGAAGACATGCACGCGCGGGCGCTCAACGAGCACCGGGTGGACGCGGGGCGGCTGCTGGATGCAACGAGAAACGGACTTGCCGAGGATGGTTCGCTGTTGAATGCGGGGGAAATTGAAAACATCCGGGTTGTAATCGCGAATCTCGAAAAAATCCTTCATACCTCCGATCCCCGCGCCATCAAGCTGGCGAGCGATGCGCTCAACCGCGCGACGGAGGAATTTGCCGCGCGCCGCATGAATGCGAGCGTACGCAGCGCGCTGACGGGCCGAAAGCTCTCGAGCCTCGATGCCTAAGCTCAACGTCCTGCCGCACGCCACGCTGTGCCCGGGCGGCGCCGAGTTCGAGGCGTCCGCCGGCGAAACGCTCTGCGACCTGCTGCTCGCGCACGGCATCGAGATCGAGCACGCCTGCGAGAAGTCCTGCGCCTGCACCACCTGCCACGTGGTGCTGCGCGCGGGATTCGACTCGCTCGAGCCGGCGGAAGAAAAGGAAGAAGACCTGCTCGACAAGGCATGGGGGCTGGAAGCGGCCTCGCGCCTCTCCTGCCAGGCGCGCATGGCCGCCACGGACCTGATGATCGAGATCCCGAAATACACCATAAACTACGAGCGCGAGGGCGGCGGAAAGAAATGAAGTGGACTGATTCCCGCGACATCGCCATTGCCTTGCTGGAAAAATATCCCGACCAGGATCCGAAGGCCGTGAACTTCGTCGACCTTCGGAACTGGGTGCTGGGATTGCCCGGCTTCGACGACGATCCGAAGCGCAGCGGTGAAAAAATCCTCGAAGCGATCCAGATGACCTGGATCGAGGAAGCAGACTAGGTCGGTACGGGCTCGTCGATCTTCGCGAGCCTTTCTTCGGAAAACACCACCTCGCGCAGCATGCGGGTGAGGAAGAAGCTCTTGCCGGTGCCGCCCATGCCGGTCGAGCCGCCGCGCTCCAGCTTGAAGGTGCGCGCCAGCGCCACCAGCACACGGTCGATCGGATTGCCGTCCTGCGTGCCGCTGGTGAAGTAGACGCCGCGCAGTTGGATGGGTTTGTGGTTCACCTGCGTGCCGAAGGCCTGGGCGAGAAATTCCCCAACCAGCGGCCCCATCGCGTGGAACTGCTGCGGGAAGCGGTAGATCGCGGCGCGCCGCTGCAGGTCGCGTTCCTCGTGAAGGCGCGCCAGCATCTCGGCGCCGAGGCGTTCTTCCAGCGCGGCGAAATCCTTGGCGTAGGGCTCCGCGATCAGCGCAGGATCGATATCCATCTGGAAGGTCGTGCCCCAAACCTGGGCGCGGCCGGTCATGTCGAGGTCGCCGAAGAATTCGGTGAAGCCGGCCAGCATGTCCACCTTGGTGATCAGCACGTAGACCGGGAAGCGCGCTTCGAGCGCGGCATACATCTCCGAGATCCGCATGCGCACGTGCGCGGCGAACTTGGAGCGCTCGGCCTTGCTCCAGAGCAGCAGGTCCATCACGCTGACTGTCACCAGCGCGCCGTTCAACGGGCGTTGCGGACGGGAGGTCTTGAGCAGGCTCAGGAATCCCTGCCAGGCCGCCGCATCAGCCCTGCGGTCGCTGTCCTGCGTGGTGTAGCGGCCGGCGGTGTCGAGCAGCACCGCTTCGTCCGAAAACCACCATTCACAGTTGCGCGTGCCGCCCACGCCCGGCACCGAAGGCGTGCTTTCCTTCGCGTACAGCGGGAAGCGCAACCCGGAGTTGATCAGCGCCGTGGTCTTTCCCGAACCCGGCGCGCCGATCATCACGTACCAGGGCAGGTCCTCGATTTCGCGCCCCTTGCCGTCGGGCGAGGCGAAGCGCGCGCCGTCCAGGTCTTCGGCCGCCTGCTTGAAGCGCGCGCGGATGGATTCCAGTTCCGCGGCGACGCGCTCGTTGGTGGCCGCGTCGGCGCCGGCTGACGCGGCGGCAAGCCGGTCGAGGATGGTTGTCATGACGTGGGCATCATCCTTACGGCGCGGCCTTCAGCACGATGGCGACGCGACGGTTCTTCGCGCGGTTGGCCTCGGTATCGTTCGGCGCCAGCGGTTCGGCATCGCCCCGGCCATCGGTCGAGAGACGCTTCGGATCGGCGAGCTTGGCCGACATCACGCGCGCCGCACTGCGGGCGCGCGCGAACGAAAGGTCGGCGTTGGAAGCGTAGTGGACGCCCGGCGGCGCGGCATCGGCATGGCCGATGACGACGATCGCGCCCGGCAGTTTGTCGAGGGCTTCGGCGATCCTCGCCAGCAGCGCCCGGGCCGGCAATGCAGGCTGGTTGCTGCCCGAGGCGAACTGGCGGTCGTCGAGGATGCGTAGCGCAACGCCGCCCCCGCTTTCGCTCACCGTCACCGGGAGACCCTGGAGCGCCTTGGACAGCGCCGCCGCCACGGATGCGGCGGGGGCAGGAGCGGCAGCCGGCTTGCCCGTAGCAGCCGCCTTGGCCTGCGAGCCAGGCTTCTGCGATACCGCGCTGCGGTCTTGCTCATCGAGAAGGCGCAGCGCAAGCATGTAGAACACGATGGCCGCGCCGACAACGCCGGCGACGGCGCTCCAGATCGCGCGCCGCGGCAGGCGGGACAGCGCGAAGCCGCTCGCCGCGCGGGGCGGCAATGTCACTTCGACGTCCCGCGCCGCGGCGTCGGCGGCCGCTCGCGTGGCGTTGGCGCGCGCCGCGGTCTGCAGCGCGGCGTCGGTCGTCGCTTGTGCGGCGGGCGTGCGCCAGTGCGCCGACAGACCTTCCGGCCGCGGCCGCTTGCGGGTGATCAGGCCATACAGGCGGTCCCTGATCTGGTCGAGCGCCTGCTTGCCGCCCGCGGCGCCGCGATAGCGGCCCTCGAAACCGAGCGCCAGGCAGATGTAGAGGAACTCGAGCAGGTCGGCGTTCTTGTCGGGCTCGGCCGCAACCTGGTCCAGCTGCGTGAAGAAGCCCTCGGCGCCGCCGGTTTCGCCGCGCATCTCCATGAGCAGGCCCTTGTCGATCCAGTCGTGTCCCCAAGGCGTCGCCGCGGCCGATTCGTCGAGCAGGGCGCACAACGCGTATACCGCCACCGAGACGGTGTCATCGGCAATTTCACCGCTGACTGCGCTCATTTCCAGCGATTCGATCTGGTCCTTCAGATTCGCGCGCAGGCCGGCTGCATCCGGATGCTTCAGCGAGCGGCGGATCTGCGGCACGGCGGCGAGGATCGGGTTCGCCATCGCCACCAGCTGATTGACGCCGCCCAGCGCGGCCAGATTCGCCTGGATAGTTTCGGGCGGGGATTTCGGCGCGAAGGGATTGTTGCGTTGCCTCGGTGGACGCGGTACCCGCACCGTGGCTTCCGGATCGAGATTCGTACCTCCGGCCGGATTGACCGTCGCCTCCGGATCGAATACCGGGCGGCGGTCGGTCGCCTCCGGGTCGACCGACGGCTTGACCAGCGGGCCGCTGACCGTGGCTTCCGGATCAATGGCTGTCGCAGGCAGCGATACCGTGGCCTCCGGATCGGCGTCCGGCATGGCAACCTTAAGCGGTTGCGCCACCGTCGCCTCCGGATCGAAGGCCTGCTTGGGTTCCTCAGCCATCTTGTTGTGACATGCCCCTGAAAACCCCGCTATTTTATGGGCGATACGTGCGTTATGGGCGGAACGGACCGGCAGCGAAGCCGATTTTCTTCTGTGCCGCCTTCATTCGCGCGCTGGGCGGGGGTGTGGCGCCCCACAGGTCGCTGTGGCCGGGCGGGTAGGCCCAGTCCTTCGGCTCCCGAACCCGGTAGCTGGCGTCCACTTTTTCGACCTCGGCGGTGTACTCGATGACGAAATCGTCCGGTCCGACGAAATAGGCGAAGACGTTGTTGCCGGGCCCGTGCCGGCCGAGGCCCCATTCGATCGGGTGGCCGGCGTCGCGCATCCGGCCGGCGCCGCGCATCACCGAGTCGATGCCGTCCATCTCGAAGGCGATGTGGTGCAGCGTGGAGGCGTCGCCGGGATGAAACGCGATGTTGTGGTGGTCCGAATCGCAGCGGACAAAAGTCAGCAGCGAACGGTCGCTGATCTCGAAGCCGAGCGCCTCTACCCAGAACGCCGCGGCCGCCTCCTGGCGTGGCGTGTTCAGCACCAAGTGGGTGATTTTCTGCGGCCGGTCGGGCTGTGCGCCCGCGTCCGGATGGCGCGCGTCGCCGGCGATCACGCGCAGCACGCGCCCTTCCGGGTCCACGAAGGAGAAGCCGTAGCCGCCACCCGGTTCGATCAGCGGCGCGGGCGCGTCGCATTGCTGCACGCCCGCCGCCGTCACGCGGGCATGCAGCGCGTCGACCGCGCTGCGATTTGCCGCGGCCAGATTGATGCACAGCAAGCCCGGCCGCTCGCGCGGGTGCAACGCGAGGATGTGATGATAGGCGCCGGTGCCTCGCAAGTAGACCGAACCGTTGCGTTCAGCGGCGATCGAAAGCCGCCAGGTATCGATATAAAAGCGGACATGGGCGGCAACGTCGGGCACCCCGAGGTCGACGCCACGGAGTCCGATGATCAGTCCGGCGGGCATGTGCTGATTTTATTCCATGTATCCTTGCAGCCACCGCCTTCGCAGGAGCCTGCAGTGACCCGGTTTTTCCGCTTTTTGATGCTTTTGGGGGCCTTCCTCCCGCTCCATGCAACCTCGCAAGAGCTCTCGATCGCGTTGTCGGCGCCGATCACTTCGCTGGATCCGCATTTTCACAACCTTTCACCGAACAACGGAATGTCGAAGCACTTTTTCGACCCGCTGGTGAAGCAGGACCAGCAGCAGAACCAGAAGCCGGGCCTGGCGGAGAGCTGGCGCGCGCTGGACGCCACCACCTGGGAGTTCAAGCTGCGCAAGGGCGTCAAATTCCACGATGGCTCGGACTTCACCGCCGACGATGTGATCGCCACCTTCAAGCGCGTGCCCAACGTGCCGAACAGCCCGTCGTCGCTGGGCATCTACACGCGGCCGATCAAGGAAGCGACCGCGATCGATAAATACACGCTGCGGCTGAAGACCGACCGGCCGTACCCGCTGCTGCCGAACGATCTTTCCGGCATCCAGATCCTGCCGAAGAAAGTAGCCGAAACGGCGAAGACCGAGGATTTCAATTCCGGCAAGGCGATGATCGGCACCGGCCCCTACAAATTCGTCGAATACCTGTCGGGCGACCGCGTGGTGATGGCGGCCAATGACAAATACTGGGGCCCGAAGCCTGCATTCCCCAAGGTGCGCTTCCGCATGATCGCGAATTCCGCCGCGCGCGTGGCGGCGCTGCTGGCAGGCGATGTGCAGATGATCGAGGGCGTCCCCACCGCCGACATCGAGAAGCTGAAGAAGGATGCGCGCGTGACGGTCGCCTCGGCGGTGTCGAACCGGATCATCTACCTGCACATGGACCAGCTGCGCGACAAGCACTCGCCCTTCGTCACCGACCTGACCGGCAAGCCGCTGGAGGCCAACCCGCTGCGCGATGCGCGCGTGCGCAAGGCGATCTCGAAGATGATTGACCGCGACGCGATCGTCTCGCGCGTCATGGAGGACCAGGCCCAGGCCGCGGGCCAGCTGCTGCCGGAATTCTTCTTCGGCACCAGCAAGCGCCTGAAACCCGAGAAATACGACCCGGAAGGCGCGAAGAAGCTGCTCGCCGAGGCCGGCTACCCGAACGGCTTCGGCATCACGCTGCACACGCCGAACAACCGTTACATCAACGATGAGCGCGTCGCGCAGGCAGTGGCGCAGTTCCTCACGCGCGGCGGCATTCCGACCAAAGTGGATGCGATGCCCTCGGCGGTGTTCTTCTCGCGCGGCACCAAGCTCGAGTTCTCGCTGCTGCTCGCAGGCTGGGGCGCCGAGACCGGCGAGAACAGCTCGCCGCTGCGCTCGTTGCTGGCGACCTTCGACGCTGCCGCCGGCATGGGCACGTCGAACCGGGGCCGCTTCTCCGACGCGGGTGTCGATGCGCTGCTCGGCACGGCGCTCACCACCATCGACGACACCAGGCGCGGCCTGATGCTGGCGGCGGCGACGGAAAAGGCGATCGGCGAACTGCAGGGATTGATCCCGCTGCACTACGAAGTGAGCAGTTGGGCGATGCGCAAGGGGCTGAGCTACAAGGCGCGCGCCGACCAGTACACTTTCGCCTTCGAGGTCTCCCCCGCGAAGTAAGCGATGGCGGTCTTCATCCTGCGCCGGCTCGCCCAAACGCTGCTGGTGCTGTTCGTCACCTCGGCGCTGGTGTTTGGCGGCCTGTACCTGGTCGGCGATCCGATCGAAATCCTGGTCAATCCGGCGGCCGACGAGGCCGAAAAGCTGCGCGCGGCTGTCGCGCTCGGCCTCGACAGGCCGATTCTCGAGCAGTACTGGATTTTCCTCAAGAGCGCGCTGGGCGGTGACCTCGGCAAGTCCTTTGTTTTCGGCAGGCCGGCGCTGGAAGTGATCCTGGAGCGCATGCCGGCGACGCTGGAGCTGGCATTCCTGGCGATGGTGATGTCGGTCGGCCTCGGCATTCCGCTCGGCCTGTATGCCGGTTTGTATCCGGACAGAATCTCGAGCAAGGCCATCATGACCGGCTCGATCCTCGGCTTCTCGTTGCCGACCTTCTGGGTCGGACTGCTGCTGATCATGGTGTTCGCGGTTCAGCTTGGCTGGCTGCCTTCGACGGGCAGGGGACCGACGCAGGAAGTGTTTGGAATTCAAATATCAATACTGAGCATCGAGGGATTGAGATACGCGTTTCTTCCTGCTCTCAATCTGGCCCTGTTCAAGCTCTCGCTGATCATCCGCCTCACGCGCGCGCAGGTGC
>JANXUV010000060.1 GCA_025356085.1 Betaproteobacteria bacterium | reverse complement strand
GTCGGTGCCCGCCTCCGCCGCCAGCTGCCTCAGCTGGCCCGGCAGGTCGTCGGACTCCTGGCGTTGCACCTGGGGGTACCACACGGCATAGACGCCGGTGGCGAAACGCTCCAGAGCGTCGCCCATGGCCGCGACCACTTTTCGATAGTCTTCCTTGTCCTCGTAGGAAGGATCGATCAGCGCCAGCCCGCGTCGCGACCGGGGCGGGAACACCGCCCTCAACCCGGTAAATCCGTCGCTGGACTGCACCGAGACGCGCCGCCCGGCCTTGGCGAAATACTTCTGCAGCACCTTGCTCTCGGTGGTGTGCAGTTCAAAAAGCTGGAGATGATCCTGCCCGCGCAGCATCTGCAGCGCGATCTGCGGCGAACCCGGGTAGTGGCGCAGCTCGCCGTCGGGATTGAGCGCCTTCACCTGCCGGACATAGTCGGCCAGCAGAGGGGGAAGATCCTTGTGTCCCCACAGCTTGCCGACGCCTTCCTTGAACTCGCCGTTCTTCTGCGCGAACGAGCCATCGAGCGCATAGGCGCCCGCGCCCGCGTGGCTATCCACGAACCAGATCGGCGTTTCCTTGTCGGTCAGGTACGCCAGCATCTGCACCAGGACGACATGCTTGAGCACATCGGCATGGTTGCCCGCATGAAAACCGTGGCGATAGCTGAACAGCGGCTACTCCCACTCGATGGTGGCGGGCGGCTTGGAGGAGATGTCGTAGGTGACGCGGTTGATGCCGCGCACTTCATTGATGATCCTGCTGGAGACTTTCGCAAGTAGTTCGTGCGGCAGCGGCGCCCAGCCGGCGGTCATGAAGTCGGAAGTTTCCACCGCGCGCAGCGCGACTACATATTCGTAGGTGCGGCCGTCGCCCATCACGCCGACCGATTTCACCGGCAGGAACACGGCGAACGCCTGGGCGGTCTTGTCATACCAGCCCGAGTTCCTCAGTTCCTCGATGAAAATCGCGTCCGCGCGCTGCAGCAGCGCGACGAACTCCTGCTTCACCTCGCCTAGCATCCGCACGCCCAGCCCCGGCCCGGGGAACGGATGGCGGAACACCATCTCGCGCGGCAGGCCCAAGGCGAGGCCCAGCTCGCGCACTTCGTCCTTGAACAGCTCGCGCAAGGGCTCGAGCAGCTTCAGCTTGAGCGATTTCGGCAGGCCGCCGACGTTGTGGTGCGACTTGATGGTCACGGCCTTCTTGGTCTTGCCACCCGCCGATTCGATGACATCGGGGTAGATGGTGCCTTGGGCGAGCCACTTCGCGCCCTTCAGCTTCTTGGCTTCTTTCTGGAAAACATCCACGAACAGTTTGCCGATGATTTTTCGCTTCTTCTCCGGGTCGGCGACCCCCTTGAGCGCCTTGAACATGGCGGCGCCCGCATCGACGTGGATCACCTTGACCTTCAGGTTCTTCGCGAAGGCATCCATCACCTGCTTCGCTTCGTCCAGGCGCAGCAGGCCGTGGTCGACGAACACGCAGGTTAGCTGCTTGCCGATCGCCTTGTGGATCAGCGCTGCGGCGACGGAGGAATCCACGCCGCCGGACAGGCCGAGGATCACTTCTTCCTTGCCGACCTGTTTTTTTATTTTCCCGATGGCTTCGGAAACGTAATCCGGCATGCTCCAGTCGCCGCGGCAGCCGCTGATTTCGCGCACGAACCGGTGCAGCAGCCTGGTGCCCTGCAGCGTATGGGTGACTTCCGGATGAAACTGGACCGCGTAGTAACGGCGATCCTCGTCCGCCATGCCGGCGATCGGGCAGGCCCCGGTGGAGGCCATCAGCTTAAAGCCCGGCGGCATCTCCGTCACCTTGTCGCCGTGGCTCATCCAGACTTTCAGCAGGCCCTCGCCGTTCGGGCCGCGCGAGTCCTGCAGGCCGTCGAGCAGTTTCGTATGGCCGCGCGCGCGCACTTCGGCGTAGCCGAATTCGCGCAGCTTGCCGGCTTCGACCTTGCCGCCCAGCTGCTGCGCCATGGTCTGCATGCCGTAGCAAATGCCGAGCACAGGGACGCCGAGATCGAAGGCCGCCTTGGGCGCCTTCAGCGTCGAATCCTCGTAGGCGGAGGCGTGGCTGCCGGAAAGGATGATCCCCTTCGGCGCGAAGTCGCGTACGAAGGCGTCGCTGACGTCGCAAGAATGGATTTCGCAGTAGACCTTCGCTTCGCGCACCCGGCGGGCGATCAACTGCGTGTACTGCGCGCCGAAATCGAGGATGAGAACCTTGTCGTGCACTGCCCTACTCGACGCGGTAATTCGGGGCCTCCTTGACGATCTGCACGTCGTGCACGTGCGATTCGCGCATGCCCGCCGAAGTAATCTCCACGAAGCGCGTCTTGGTGCGCATCTCCTCGATGGTGCCGCAACCGGTATAGCCCATGCTCGCGCGCACGCCGCCGAGCAGCTGCTCGATCATCGACAGCGCGCTGCCCTTGAATGGCACCCGGCCCTCGACGCCTTCCGGGACCAGCTTGTCCACGTTCATTTCGGAATCCTGGAAATAGCGGTCGGCGGAACCCTTCTGCATGGCGCCCAGCGAGCCCATGCCGCGGTACGACTTGTAGGAGCGCCCCTGGTAGAGCTCGATCTCCCCGGGCGCTTCCTCGGTGCCGGCGAACAGCGAGCCGAGCATGACCACGTGCGCGCCCGCCCCCAGCGCCTTCGCGATGTCGCCCGAATAGCGGATGCCGCCGTCGGCGATCAACGGCACGCCCGTTTTCGCCAGCGCCTCCGCCACGTTCATGATCGCCGAAATCTGCGGCACGCCGACACCGGCCACCCCGCGCGTGGTGCAGATCGAGCCCGGCCCGATGCCGACTTTCACGCCGTCCGCGCCGTGATCGACCAGGGCGCGCGCGCCCTCGCCCGTGCCGACATTGCCGCCGATGACCTGCATGTCCGGATATTTCTTCTTCACCCATTTGACGCGGTCGAGCACGCCCTTGGCGTGCCCGTGCGCGGTATCCACCACCAGCACATCCACGCCGGCATCCACCAGCCGTTCCACGCGCTCATCAGTGCCTTCGCCGACGCCGACGGCCGCACCGACGCGAAGCTTGCCTTGCGCGTCCTTGCAGGCGTTGGGATGTTCGGTTTCCTTGATGATGTCCTTGACGGTGACCAGTCCCTTCAGGTGCCACTGCCTGTCCACCACCAGCACGCGCTCGAGCCGGTGCTTGTGCAGCAGCGCCAGCGCATCCGCCCGGCTCGCGCTCTCGCCCACGGTCACCAGCTTCTTTTGCGGTGTCATGATGTTGCGCACCGGCTGGTCGAGCTTTTTCTCGAAGCGCAGGTCCCGGTTGGTGACGATGCCGACAACCTTGCCCGCCGCCACCACCGGAAAGCCCGAAATGCGATGCTTCTTTTGCAGCGCAATGACCTGGCGCACCTTCATGTCGGGCGTGATGGTCATCGGATCGCGCAACACGCCGGATTCGAAGCGCTTGACCTTGGCGACCTCGGCCGCGTGCTCTTTCGGCGAGAAATTCTTGTGGATGATGCCGATCCCGCCCTCCTGAGCAATGGCGATCGCCAGCCGCGCCTCGGTCACCGTGTCCATGGCGGCCGAAACCAGCGGCATATTCAGATCGAGCTTGCGGGTAAGGCGGGATTTCAGGGAAACGTCGCGCGGCAGGACGCGCGAGTGGGCGGGGAGGAGGAGAACATCGTCGAAGGTCAGCGCCTTCTGGATCACCCGCATGATTTTCCTTGCTTGCAAAGCGGCATTATACGCGGTTAAGCGTTTGACGGAAACGGCGAAAGCCGATAGCTTGAGTGTGTGTCCACGGAAACGCGCATCGCGCGTTAAGAGGTGCAGAGATGCGAAAAATTCTCCTATTCCTGGCCTTCGGGCTGGCCACCGGCGCCGCGCAGGCGCAGATCAAATGCTGGAACGAGGGCGGCAGGCGCGTTTGCGGCGATGCGCCGCCAGCCGGCGCCAAGGTAACCACCATGAAGGGGGCGGCGAGCGGGCCTGAAGCCGCCCCAGCGGCAAATGATGAGGCAAAAGACGGCGCCAAGGCGGCGAAAAAGGGCCCAATCACCCCGGCTGAGCAGGAACAGGAATACCGCAAGCGCCAAGCCGAGTCGCAGAAATCCGCGGACAAGGCGGAGAACGAGCGCAAGGAAGCCGACAGCAAGCGGGCGAACTGCCAGAACGCGCGCGATGCCGTGCGCCAGTTCGAAAGCGGGCAGCGCATCTCTCGCACTGACGCCAGCGGCGAACGCTACTTTCTGGACGAATCCCAGATGGCGCAGGAGGCCGCGAAGGCGCGCCAGATCGCCAAGGATTCCTGCAGCTAGCGTTTCCGGGATCTGCGGGCGCGCAAGCGCCTCGCCTCCTTTGGGTCGGCGGCAAGCGGCCGCAATAGTTCGATGCGATCGCCGTCCTGCAGTACCCGGCCAGCCGGCACCACTTTCCCGCCTATGCCGATGGGCACCCCGGTGGCCGCCAGGCCGCTGGCCTCGGCGGCCTGGCCAGCTGTCGCTCCTTGCGCAAGCCGCAGTTCCACCACCGCCTGCCTTCCGGCAAGAGCGTAGACCACCTCGATGCGCAGCCTAGCCACTGGCTTGGGCGGCGCGCCGCGCAAAAGCTTCGACCGTGCTGTCGGCAAGGCGGCTGAACACCGGATCCAGCAAGGCAGCCACGACGCGGCTGGAAAACTCATACTCGAGCGTGAATTCGACTTTGGCCGCCCCCGGAGCCAGCGGGGTAAAGCGCCACTGCGCGCCGAAGCGCTTGAAGGGGCCTTTCAGCAGGCGCATGTCGATGGCGCGCCCCGGCTGGTTGGCGTTCTCGGTGGTGAACGAATGACGCAGGCCCTTGGCGGCTAGCGTCAGTGTCGCCACGGTGCGGCCCGGCGCGCGCTCGCGCACCTCGGCCGCCGCGCACCAGGACAGGAACGACGGATAGGCCTCGATGTCCTCCACCAGCGCGTAGAAGGCATCGGCGCTGCATTCGACAATAGCCGAGCGGGCGATGCGCTTCATGGGAAAATCCGGGTCCCATGTCGATCGTCGAGAACCGCAAGGCGTTCCACGACTACTTCGTAGAGGAGCGCTACGAGGCCGGTCTGGTGCTCGCCGGCTGGGAGGTGAAGGCGATTCGCGCCGGCCGCGCGCAGATCAGCGATGCCTATGTGATCGTCGACGCGGGTGCGCTGTGGCTGATCGGGGCGCATATCAGCCCCCTGCTCTCGGCATCGACGCATGTTACGGCCGACCCGACGCGCACTCGCAAGCTGCTGCTGAGCGCCGAGGAGATCCGGCGCTTGATCGGCAAGGTCGAGCAGCGCGGCTACACCCTGATCCCGCTCGACCTGCATTTTTTGAAAGGCCGCATCAAATTGCAGATTGCGCTTGCCAAGGGCAAGCTCAAGCACGATAAGCGGGCGTCGGAGCGCGAGAAGGAGTGGCAGCGGGAGAAGAGCCGCCTGTTGCGACCGCGCTAAGGGATAGCCAGGTGGACACCACCGTGTCCGGGTTAAGGGAAAGGCTCTCGATGCCTTGCTCCATCAACCAGAGCGCGAAGTCGGGATGATCGGAAGGTCCCTGGCCGCAGATGCCGACGTACTTGCCGTGCTTGCGGCAGGCTCGGATCGCCATCGACAACATCGCCTTGACCGCGCCGTCCCGTTCATCGAAGCCGGCAGCCACCAGCCCTGAATCGCGGTCCAGGCCGAGCGTGAGCTGGGTCAGGTCGTTCGAGCCGATCGAGAAGCCGTCGAAGAATTCCAGGAACTCCTCGGCCAGCACCGCGTTCGAGGGCAGTTCGCACATCATGACGATGCGAAGGCCGTCCTGTCCTCTCTGTAAGTTATTCTTTTTCAGAAGATCCACAACCTCAGCCGCCTCGCTTACCGTGCGCACGAACGGCACCATGATCTCGACGTTGGTCAGGCCGAGCTCGTTGCGCACCTTCAGCAGCGCGGCGCATTCCATCTCGAAGCAGGCGCGGAAATCCGGCGCAATGTAGCGCGACGCGCCGCGAAAGCCGAGCATCGGATTTTCTTCCTCGGGTTCATAACGCGCGCCGCCGACCAGCTTGCGGTATTCGTTCGACTTGAAATCGGACAGGCGGACGATCACCGGCTTGGGCCAGAAGGCGGCGGCGATGGTCGCCACGCCTTCGACCATCTTCTCGCGGAAGAACTCCCGCGGATCGGCATAACCGCGCGCCGCTTTCTCCACCGCGGCCTTCAGGTCCGCCGGCAGGTTCGGCCAGTCGATGCAGGCCTTCGGGTGCACGCCGATCTCGTTGTTGATGATGAATTCCAGCCGTGCCAGGCCGACGCCGGCGTTCGGCAGCTGCGCGAAGCCGAAGGCGAGCGCGGGATTGCCGATGTTCATGGCGATCTTGACGGGGATCTTCGGCAATTCGCCGTACTCGCTGGTGGTGACCTCGAAGGGTACGCTGCCCTCATACACGTTGCCGGTGTCGCCCTCGGCGCAGGACACCGTGACCGTGCCTCCCGCCGCGAGGCGCGCGGTGGCATCGCCGCAGCCGACCACCGCGGGAATGCCCAGCTCGCGGGCGATGATCGCCGCATGGCAGGTGCGGCCGCCGCGGTTGGTGACGATTGCCGAGGCAAGTTTCATCACCGGTTCCCAGTTTGGATCGGTCATGTCCGTCACCAGCACTTCGCCGCGCTGGACGCTCGCCATCTTCGATGCATCCTTGACGATCCGTACCGGGCCGGCGCCGATTTTCTGGCCGATGGCGCGGCCGCTGGCGAGCAGCTTGCCGCGCTCCTTGAGCTTGTAGCGCTCTTCGGCGCCGGGACGCTTGCGCGAGCGCACGGTCTCGGGGCGCGCCTGCAGCACGTGCAGGCTGCCGTCAAGGCCGTCCCTGCCCCATTCGATGTCCATCGGGCGGCCGTAGTGTTTTTCGATCAGGCAGGCGGTACGCGCGAGTTCGAGCACGTCGGCGTCCGACAGCGAGTAGCGGTCGCGCTCGGCGGCGGGCACGTCCTCGGTGCGCACCGATTTGCCGGCTGACGACTGTTCGGCGAACACCATCTTCTGCAGCTTGGTGCCGAGCCGGCGGCGCAGGATTGCGGGCTTGCCAGCCGCAAGCATCGGCTTGTGAACGTAGAACTCGTCGGGATTCACCGCGCCCTGCACCACCAACTCGCCCAGTCCCCACGAAGAGGTGATGAACACCACGTCGCGAAAGCCGGATTCGGTATCCAGCGTGAACATAACCCCGCTTGCGCCCCGGTCGCTGCGCACCATGCGCTGCACGGCCGCGGAAATGGCGACGGCGCCGTGCTCGAAACCCTGGTGGGCCCGGTAGGAGATAGCCCGATCGTTATAGAGGGATGCATAAACCCGCCGGATCGCCGCCAGCACCTCATCCGCGCCCCGGATATTCAGGAAGGTTTCCTGCTGGCCGGCAAAGGATGCATCCGGGAGGTCCTCCGCCGTGGCGGAGGACCGCACCGCAAACGATGCATCACTTGAGGTTTCTTCTATAAGCTTTTGATAGAAATTGCGTATTTCACGCTCCACATCACCCGGAATGGGCGCCTGCTCCAGCCAGCCCCGGATCTCGGCGCCGCAGGCGGCAAGGGCTTTTACATCGGCAGGGTCGAGCCCTTTGATGCGGCCGGCAATGCGCCGGCCGAGGCCGCCAGCGGCTAGGAACTCTTCAAACGCCTGGGCGGTAGTGGCGAAGCCGCCCGGGACACGCACTCCGGCGGCGGACAGGCCGCCGATCATCTCGCCCAGCGAGGCGTTTTTGCCTCCGACCTTGGCCAGGTCCGCCATGCGGAGATCTTTGAGCCACGCGACGTACATTTCCCTGATATTTTAGCCGCCATGCCGCAGCGCCGCACCGTGTTCTTCGTTTCTGACGGTACCGGCATCACCGCGCAGATGCTCGGGCACAGCCTGCTCACCCAGTTCGAGGGCGTGGAGTTCAACCAGGTCACTCTGCCCTTCATCGACAGCGTGGACAAGGCGCAGGAATGCCTGGAGCGCATCGAGCGGGAATCGCTGCGCGGCGACGGCCAGCCGATCGTGTTCTCGACGCTGGTCAACGGCGACGTGCGCGAAGTGATCCGGCAGGCCAATGCGCTGTTCGTGGATTTCTTCGAGACTTTCATCGGTCCGCTGGAAGGCGGCCTCGGCATCAAGTCGAGCCACACCATCGGCCGCTCCCACAGCGCCATGGACAAGCCGGAGTACCAGCAGCGTATCGAGGCCGTCAATTTCTCCATGGCGCACGACGACGGAGGCTCGCATCGCGAGCTGAGCGAGGCCGACGTAATCCTGGTCGGCGTGTCGCGCAGCGGCAAGACCCCGACCAGCCTCTACCTCGCGCTGCAGTTCGGCGTGAAGGCGGCCAACTATCCGCTGATACCCGAGGACTTCGAGCGCGACCGGCTGCCCGAGGCGTTGTATTCCTTCAAACAGAAGCTCTACGGCCTGACCATAGCGCCGGAACGGCTGCAGCAAATCCGCCGCGAACGCCGGCCGGGCAGCCAGTACGCCGATCCGGCCAATTGCCGCTACGAGATCGAGAAGGCCGAGGCGCTGATGAAGCGCGAGGGCATCCGCTGGATCAATTCAACGGCGAAATCCATCGAGGAAATCGCCACCACCATCCTGCGCGAGCTCAAGCTCGAGCGGCACGTGTACTGAATCTGCTGAATTCGTAGAAGCAGATAGCCGCCGCGGCGGCGACGTTCAGGGATTCGGCGCCGCCCGCCATCGGGATCGTGACCTTCAGCGATGCGCGCGCGGCCAGCTCCTCGCTCACGCCCCTCCCTTCGGCGCCCAGCAGCCAGCCGATCCTTCCCGAAAGATCCGCGCCGGAGAGCGCCACGCCGCCGCGCGGCACCGTGCAGGCCACTTTGCCGCCGAAACCCGCGATGGCCGCGCCTAGCTCCGCGTTCTCCTGGATCGAAATCGCGAAATGCGCGCCCATCCCGGCCCGCAGCACCTTCGGAGACCAGGCATCGGCGCAGCCCGCCCCCAGCACCGCATGCCGGATGCCAAAGGCAGCGGCGCTGCGAAGAATGGCGCCGACGTTGCCGGCATCCTGGATGCCTTCGAGGAAAACGCAGTTAGCCGCGGTCTTCAATTCAGCTTTCGCTTTCGGAAGTGCGATCTCGGCTGCAATCCCTGCCGGCGTCCCGGTGTCGGCGATCGCCCGAAACACCTTATCGGCAAGAACCACGGGGGGGTTCCCGCACCGTTTTACCAGGGCGTCGAAACTACTTGCCTGGCTCTTGTTGAGAATCAGTGCTTCCACTATGCCGCCCACATCCAGGAATGCTGACACCAGATGCTCTCCTTCGATCAGCGCCCGCTTTTCCTTGCGCCGCTCGCGCGCATCTCGCGACAGTGACTGCCAGCGGCGCACGCGCGGATTGTCGCGGGAGGTGATGACCGTCACTGCGGCTCCAGCATGCGCCGCACCGGGCCGAAACTGCGCCGGTGGATATCGCTCGGCCCGTGGCGTTGCAGTAGTTCAAGGTGCTCCGGAGTCGGATAGCCCTTGTGACGATCAAAGCAATACTGGGGATAGCATTCGTGCAATCGGCGCATCTCCGCGTCTCGCGCGGTCTTGGCCAGGATCGAAGCAGCGGAGATGACTTTGTGCAACTGGTCCCCTCGCACGATTGCGCGCGCGCGGCAGGGAAGCTCGGGGCATCGGTTGCCGTCGATCCAGGCTTCATCGGGCAGCATGCCTAGCGCCGCCACCGCCCTCTGCATCGCGAGCAGGCTGGCCTGCAGGATGTTCAGGCGGTCGATCTCCTCGACGCTCGCCTGCGCGATCGCGAAGGCGATTGCGCGCTCGCGAATGCGGACCAGCAACACCTCCCGACGCTCGGCGCTGAGCAGTTTCGAATCCCTCAAGCCGCGAATGGGTCTGGCGGCATCCAGGACCACGGCGGCGGCGAAAACGGGACCGGCGAGCGGGCCACGTCCCGCTTCATCCACGCCGCAGATTTTAAGAACGACCTGCATCGATGATCTCAAGCACGGTGTCGGCCGCTTTTTGCGCGGTGTTCTGACGCAGGACCAAATGGATATCATGAAACTTTTCGATTTGCCGGCGCTGTGCACCGGCGTCGTGCAGCAGGTCGAGCAGCGCGTTGGCGAGCGCGCCCGGGGTCGCCTTGTCCTGGATGAATTCCGGCACCAGGTGCTCACCGGCGAGGATGTTCGGCAGGCCGATGTACTCAAGGTAGCCCAGGCGGCGTATCAGCGCAGAGGACACCGCCGACTGCTTGTAGGTGATTACCATCGGAGTCTTGCAGAGCGCGGTTTCCAGCGTCGCCGTGCCGCTTGCCACCAGCGCGAGGTCGGCGGCGGCCAGCGCTTCGTGCGAATGGCCGAACATCAGGGTCAGCGGCAGGTCCATCGCCTGGTGGCGGCGCAGCGCCTTTTCGAACATCTCTCGCGTCTCGCGAGACGCCATCGGCACCACGATATGCGCGTCCGGCAGGTCCTGCAGCAAGCGGCGCGCCGTGAGCACGAACAGGTCGGCCATGTAATGCAGTTCAGAACGGCGGCTGCCCGGCAGCATCGCAATCACTCGCCTGCCGGCGGGCAGGCGCAGGTCGGTGCGTGCCTTGGCTTTGTCGGGTTCCATCGGGATGAGGTCCGCGAGCGGGTGGCCCACATAGGTCACCGGCAGCCCCGCCTTCTCGTACAGCGCGGGCTCGAACGGGAACAGCGCAAGGATATGGGTCACGGAGCGGACGATGCGGCGCAGGCGCCAGCCGCGCCAGGCCCAGATGGACGGGCTGACGTACTGGATCGCCGGAATGCCGGCGTCCTTCAGCTTGCGTTCCAGATCGAGGTTGAAATCGGAGGAATCGACGCCGATGAACGCGGCCGGACGCTCCTCCAGCATGAGCGCTGCGATCTTGCGCCGGATGCCGGTGATCTCGCGGTAGTGCCGGAGCACCTCCACATAGCCGCGCACACCGAGCTTCTCCATCGGCACCATGGAATCGAATCCCTGCGCGACCATCTTCGGGCCGCCGATGCCCGAGTAGCGTATGCCGGGTCGCCGTTCCTGCAGTGCTGCGATCAGGTGCGCCCCAAGCAGGTCGCCCGAAGCCTCCGCCGCGACCATGCCGACGCGGGCGCTGGATGCGGGCGGCACTAGCGTACGATGCCGCGCTTCGAGGTGGCCAGGAAATCGATCAGCGGCCGCACCTCGGCGCAGTCTTTTGCCTGCGACTCGAGTTCACGAAGGATCTCATCCTGCCCCAGGCCGCTGCGGTAGATGGTCTTGTAGGCGCGCTTCAGCGCGTCGATGCTGGCTTGCGGCAGGCCGCGCCGCCGCAGACCCACGGTGTTGATGCCGTAGGGCTGCGCCCGGTTGCCGGCCGCACCGACATACGGCGGCAGGTCGCGGTCGAGCAGCGTGGCCATGCCGGTGAAGCTGTGCGCGCCGACGCGCACGAACTGGTGCGCGATGGTGGCTGCGCCGAGGATCGCCCAATCGCCGACGCGGCAATGTCCGGCGACGCCGCTGTAGTTGGCGAAAATGGTGTGGCTGCCGATCTGGCAGTCGTGCGCGAAATGCACGTAGGCCATGATCCAGTTGTCGTCGCCGACGCGCGTCACGCCCGCATCCTCGGCGGTGCCGCGGTTGATGGTCACGAATTCGCGGATGGTATTGCCATCGCCGATTTCGAGACCGGTGTCCTGCCCGGCGTACTTCTTGTCCTGCGGCGCCGCGCCGATCGACGCGAACTGCCAGATGCGGTTGTTGCGCCCGATGCGCGTGCGCCCTTCGACGACCACGTGCGGCCCGATCCAGGTGCCCTCTCCGAGCTCCACCCGCGGCCCGATCAGCGAGTAGGCGCCGACGCTGACATTCGCGGCCAGCCGCGCGCCGGGCTCGACGATGGCGGTCGGGTGAATCATTTCTCCTCTGCGCCGACCGGTTTGACGGTACAAAGGATGTCGGCTTGCGCGACCAGGAATTCACCTACCCGCGCGGTACAGCCGAATTTCCAGATGCCTCTCTTGGATCCCAGGATCAGGACTTCCAACAACAGCTGGTCGCCGGGCTCGACCGGCCGCTTGAAGCGGGCGTTGTCGATGCCGGCGTAGTAATAGACCGCTTTTTCGTCAGGCAGGACATTAAGCGTGCGAAAAACCAGGATCGCCGCCGCCTGCGCCATGGCTTCCAGAATCAGCACCCCGGGCATCACCGGCCGCAGCGGGAAGTGCCCCGGAAAATGCGGCTCGTTCGCCGTGACGTTCTTCAGCGCGACGATGCGCTTGCCGGGTTCGCATTCCAGCACCCGGTCGATCATCAGGATGGGGAAACGCTGCGGCAGATACTTGAGTACCTGGTGGATGTCCATGTCAGCCATCGCCTCTCTCCTTGCCATGCAGGCCCCAGACAGGCGCCTCGATGCCGCGCCGCCGCGCAAGCGCGCGTGCCGGACGGAAAAGGTATTTCGGATTGGAGAGGAAGCCGATGCGGCCTCCTCCAGCGCGCTCTAGCGTGAGCGGTCCGCCCATGTCATTTGGCGGGCGGCTTGCTGCCTTCAAGCGACTTGATCACCTTGTCGGTGATATCGATGCGCGGGTTCGCGTAGGCGGCTTCCTGGAGGATGATGTCGTATTTCTCGTCCACGGCAATCTGGCGGATGATTCGGTTAGCCTGCTCGATCACCTGCGCCAGTTCCTCGTTGCGGCGCGCGTTCACGTCTTCCTGGTATTCACGCTGCTTGCGCTGAAAATCCCGGCTCTGCTCGCCGAAATCGCGCTCCTTGTTGCGGCGCTGCGTCTCCGACATCGTGACACCTTCCTTTTCCAGTTCGTCCTGCATGCGCTTGAGCTGGTCGGAAACCTTTTTCAGGTCGCCCTCGCGCTTGGCGAATTCGGCTTCAAGCTTCTTCTGCGCGCGCAAGGCCGGCGCCGAATCGCGGACGATGCGTTCGATCTGAACGACGCCGATCTTTCCCTGGGCAATGGCAGCACCGGCCGGAACGGCCAGGCCGAGCCCCATGGCTGCGAGGAGGAGCAATTTGCGATATGGGCGGCTTGGGGGCATAGAGGCGCGGTCGTTTCTCGATGGACGCTAAAAGGTTGATCCGAAGGTGAATTGTAACCTTTCGGGCCGGTCGAAGCCCTTCTTCTCGTTGAGGGGCTGCGCGAGCGACAGCCGCAACGGGCCGAACGGGGAGGTCCATTGGAGGCCAATGCCGGCCGAATAGCGTATATCGCCGAAACCGAACTTCTCGCTGGCGCCGAAGACCTGACCCCCGTCGAGGAAGGTGCTCAGGCGCAGCGATTTGTCGGTTTGCGCGCCGGGAACCGGAAACAAGAATTCCACGCTGCCGAGAACTTTGCGGGTGCCGCCGAGCGCGTTGCCCTGCACGTCTTGCGGGCCGAGAGAAAACGGCCGGTAGCCCCGTACCGAGCCCGGGCCGCCGGCATAGAAGTTCTTGAAGAACGGCACCTGCAGATTGTTGAGCCCGTGCACGTAGCCGAATTCGCCGCTAAACAGAATGGTGTTGGACTTGCTTAGGGGGTAGTACCACTGCTCGCTCAGGCTGGCGCGGTAGTACTGCAGGTCGCCGCCCGCCAGTTCGACGGAAGCGCGCGTCAGCGTGCCCTTCGTGGGCATCAGAGCGCTGTCCCGGCGCTCCCGCGCCCAACCGGCGTTGCCGTAACCGTACGTGTACTGGTTGCCGAACGCGCTGGAGAAATTCTTGTAGCTGATCGGGCTGTTGTCGAACAGCGTGAGCTTCACGCTTTCCCCTGCCAGACCGAAACTGACGGAGTCGGACTCGCTCAGCGGATAGCTGAATTTCACGCCGCCGCCCTGCGTATCGGTTTTATAGGCGCCGATCGCCAGGCTGGAGGCATCCACCCTGCGCGAGTACAGGTCGAAGCCCTGTCCCAGGCCGTCAACGGTGAAGTACGGATTGAGATACGACAGCGAGTAGGTCCGGTTGACCTTGCCGCTATTCGCCTGCACCGAGACGAACTTTCCGCTGCCGAACACGTTCGCCTGCGACACCGAGCCGGACACCACGAATTTGTCCACCGAGGAGAATCCGGCGCCGAACAGCAACGCCCCGGTCGGCTTTTCCTCGACTGTGAAGTTGACATCCACCTGGTCGGCGCTTTCGGCCACCGGCGCGGTCTCCACGCTCACGTCCTTGAAGTACTGCGTGCGGTCGATGCGCGTCTTCGAAAGCTGGATTTTCGAGGTGTCGTAATAGGAACCTTCGAGCTGGCGCATTTCGCGCCGCACTACTTCATCGCGGGTTTTGGTGTTGCCGGCGACGTTGATGCGGCGCACGTAGACGCGCCGGCCCGGATCGACCAGGATGGTCAGCGCGACCGTGCGCGCGCCGCGGTCGATCTGCGGGATCGCGCTCGCGTTGGCGAACGCATAGCCGTCGTTCCCCAGGCGGTCGGTGATGGCCTTGGTGGTCTCGGTGATGCGCTGCCGGGAAAACACCTCGCCAGCCTTCACGCGCACCAGCTTCTGCAGCTCTTCCCTCGGCACCAGCATCTGGCCGTCGAGCTTGACGTCCGAAACCGAGTATTTCTCGCCTTCGATCACGTTGACGGTGATGTAGATGTCCTTCCTGTCCGGCGTGATCGAGACCTGGGTCGATTCGATGGCGAAGTCGACGTAGCCGCGGTCCTGGTAGAACGACTTGAGCGTCTCCAGGTCGGCGGCAAGCTTCGGTTTGGAATACTGGTCGGCCTTGGTGTACCAGGTCAGCCAGCCGGGCGTGCGTAGCGAGATCTGGTCCAGCAGCACGCGCTCGTCGAACGCCTGGCTGCCGACGATGTTGACCGAGCGGATCTTCGCGACATCGCCCTCGTTCACCGACACGCTGATGCCGACGCGGTTGCGCTCCAGAGGGGTCACCGTGGTCTGCACTTCCGCCGCATAGCGGCCGCGCGACAGGTACTGGCGCTTGAGTTCCTGCTCGGCGAAATCGAGGATCGACCGGTCGAAAGTCCGCCCTTCCGCCAGTCCGGCATCGCGCAGGATGCGCCGCATCGCCTCGGGCTGGAACTCTTTGATGCCGACCAGGTCGATCTGTGCGATCGCGGGGCGCTCATCGACCAGGATCACCAGTACGTCGTTTTCCGCCTCGAGGCGAACGTCGCGGAAAAAGCCGGTTGCGAACAGCGCGCGCAACGCCTGCTGCGCCTTTTCCTCGGTGATGGTATCGCCGACCTTGACCGGCAAGTAGCTGAACACCGTGCCAGGCTCAGTGCGCTGCAGGCCCTCGACGCGGATGTCCTTGATGACGAAGGAACGGAATGCCTGCCCGAGCACGCCGGTTGCCGCGACAAGCAGGGCGCAGGCGGCAACGGCGAGGAAACGCTTGCGCATGACTATCCCGAAAACAGGCGGTTGATGTCGTTGTAGAAAGCGAATGCCATGACGAGGAGGAGCAGCGCCAGTCCAACACGCTGTCCGAGATCCATGGCACGCTCGGACACCGGGCTCCCCTTGATTATTTCCACTGAATAATACATCAAGTGTCCGCCATCCAGCAGCGGGATCGGCAGCAGATTCAGCACGCCCAGGCTGATGCTGATCAGCGCCAGGAACGTGGCGTAGGCGAGCCAGCCCATCTGCGCCGACTGGCCCGCGTAGTCAGCGATGGTGACCGGCCCCGAGAGGTGCTTCCATGACACCTCGCCCACCAGCATCTTGCCGAGCATCTTGAGACTGAATACCGAGATATCCCAGGTCTTGGCGGCGGCCTTGGCGATGCTCTCGAGAGGACCATAACTTACGCTCACCAGGATGCGCTCGGAGTCGGCGGCTGGAATGCGCGGCGCGGCGCCGATACGGCCGACGCGCACGCCGTTCTCATTCACCCCATCCGGCAGCACATCGATCCTGAGCCGCGCCCCGTCCCGCTCGACGGCAAGCTGCAGCACCGTGCCGGGGTGGGCGCGGACCGCCTGTACCAGCGCCTCCCAGGTCGGCACCGCGCCGCCGCCGGCGCGCGACACGCGGTCGTCGGTGCGCAAACCGGCGCGTTCGGCCGGACCTCCCGCGACCACCCGTCCGATGACCGGGTCGAGCGGCGGGCGGAACAGCCTCAAGCCGATCCGCTCCAGCGTGTCGCTCTCCACCTCCTCCGACGGATAGCCGCGCAGGTCGAGCACGTGCATCGAGATGTCGCCGCGCTTTCCGGCAACCTCGAAACGCAGCGCTTCCTTCTGCAGCGCGCCCTGCAGCACGCGCCAGCGCAGATCCTGCCAGGTGGCGATCGGTTCCCCCTCGATGGAGCGCACCGCGTCGCCGGCGGCAAAGTCGGCGGCCTGCGCCAGCGTGCCGGCCGCGGGCTGCGCCAGCACCGGCCTCGCCTCGGGCATGCCATGCATGTACAGGCCGGCATAGAGCGCGATCGCGAACAGGAAATTGAACACCGGACCGGCGACCACGATGACGCAGCGGCGCCAGACGCTTTGCCGGTTGAAGGCGCGATGCAGCTCTTTCGGGTCGACAGGCGCTTCCCTCTCGTCGAGCATCTTGACGTAGCCGCCGAATGGAATCGCGGCCAGGGTCCATTCGGTGCCGTCGCGGCCGAAGCGCCGGGTTACCAACGCGCGCCCGAAGCCGACCGAAAACGTCAGCACTTTCACGTTGCAAAGGCGCGCCGCGAGATAGTGGCCGTATTCGTGCACCACGATCAGCACGCCGAGCGCGACGATAAAGGAAAGCGCGGTATGCAGGATGCTCATGCCGCTCGCCCCATCAGCGCCGCCACGCCGTCGCCCGCCGCAGCGCGCGCCGCGCGGTCGGCCTCCAGCACCGCCTCCAGCGAATCCGCCGGCGCGGCCGGCATGCGCTCCAGCGCGTGTTCTATGACCTGAGGGATCGCCGTATAGCGCAGCTTGCCGTCGAGGAACGCCGCTACCGCCACTTCGTTCGCTGCATTCAGCACTGCTGGCGCCGTGCCGCCCGCCCGCAGTGCTGCGTAGGCGAGGCCGAGGCAGGGAAAACGCTGCAGGTCGGGATGCTCGAAGGTGAGCTGGCCGATCGCCGCGAGATCGAGCGGCCTGGCGCCGGATTCGATGCGCTCCGGAAAACCGAGCGCGTGCGCGATCGGCACCCGCATGTCGGGATTGGAGAGTTGCGCGATCGTCGAGCCGTCGGCGAATTCGACCAACGAATGGACGATGCTCTGCGGGTGGATCACCACCTCGATGCGCTCGGGCGCCACGTCGAACAGCCAGCGAGCCTCGATCACCTCCAGCCCCTTGTTCATCATGGTCGCCGAATCGACCGAAATCTTGCGCCCCATCACCCAGTTCGGATGCGCGCAGGCCTGATCCGGCGTGACGCGCGACAGCTGATCGAGCGGCGCCGCGCGGAATGGCCCGCCGGAAGCGGTGAGCAGGATGCGCCGCACCGAAGCAACCGAGGCCTTGCCACTCTCCTGCGGCAGGCACTGAAACACCGCGTTGTGCTCGCTGTCGATCGGCAAAAGCGTGGCGCCGCGTTCGCGCACCGCGCGCATGAAATACGGCCCGGCCATCACCAGCGCTTCCTTGTTTGCCAGCAGCAGGCGCTTGCCGGCGCGCGCGCCCGCGAGCGTGGGCGCGAGGCCGGCGGCGCCGACGATCGCCGCCATCAGCACGTCGCACTCGGCGTCGGCCGCGACCTGCTCCAGCGCACGCGCGCCGAAAAGCAATTCGCTCCGGCAGCCCGCGTCGGCGTAACGGCGGCGCAGCCCCGCGTCCTCGGCCTGGCCGGACAGCACCGCATAGCGCGGCGCATGCCTGAGGCAAAGCGCGAGCAGCGCGTCGGCCGCCTTGTGCGCGGTGAGCGCGAATACGTGCAGGCGATCCGGATGGCGTGCGACGACATCGAGGGTGCTCGCCCCGATCGATCCGGTCGCGCCCAGCAGCGTCAATCCCTGCGTCACTCGTTTCATGTCCCGCTCATCGCCTGCATCAGCAGCATCGCCACCGGAAGCGTCGCGGTGGCGCTATCGATGCGGTCCAGGACGCCGCCATGGCCTGGCAGCAGCCTGCCACTGTCCTTGGCGCCCGCCTGCCGCTTGAGGACCGACTTGAACAGGTCGCCCACCACGCTCAACGCGCAGAGCAGCGCTGTTCCCGCCAGGAACGGAATCCAGGCAACCCCTTGCACGCGGGTCTGTAAGTACGCATCGGAAAGCGCCCAAATGATAGCGTAGATGACGCAGCCAACCGCCCCGCCGGCGACGCCTTCCCAGGTCTTTCCGGGGCTGATCGAGGGCGCAAGTTTGTGCTTGCCAAATGTGCGCCCCGCGAAGTAGGCCCCCGTGTCGGCGACCCAGGCAAGCCCGAGGATCATCAGCAGCTGCGCCGGTTCCAGCAGGATAGCCGCCAGGCCCGCTGGAATCAGCACGACCAGTCCGGTGCAGACTTCCAGGGCGCCGGCAACGGGGCGATGGACTCGCGCGAGCCACCACGGTGCCGCCAGGATCCAGAACGCGGTCGCCAGGGCAAAGATCCATAACGGCGGGATGAGCAGCAGGGAAGACGCATAGCAGAGCAACGCGCAGACCGAGCCGTAGCCCGCCGCTGCCGCAGCCGGAAGCTTGCAGAGCCTGGCCCATTCATGGCCGCCTAGCCCGATGACCACTGAGACCAGCAGCGCGAATAACGCGTGCGGCAGCCAGAACAGCGCGCCAATGAACGCCGCGAGCAGAACCGCCGCGGTCAGGAGCCGGGTAAGGAACAAGCGCGGGCCGGAAAAAAGTTCACGCGCCGGTCGCCACGGGCAGCGTTGCGTCGTCGAGCTGCTCGCTGGTGCGTCCGAAGCGCCGCTCGCGCTCTCGGTAGGAGGCAAATGCGGCTTCGAGCGCGGCGGCGTTGAAATCGGGCCACAACGCGTCGGTGAAATGCAGTTCGGTGTAAGCCAGCTGCCAGAGCAGGAAGTTGCTCACGCGCTGCTCGCCGCCGGTGCGGATGAAAAGATCGGGTTCGGGCGCATAGCTCATCGAAAGAAAGGGGGTCAGGTCGGATTCTCGAATCGCCCCTTCTGCTTTCGAGGGATTTTCTTTCAAAAACCTGTTGAACGCCTGCAGGATGTCCCAGCGTCCGCCGTAATTCGCCGCAATGGTGAGCGTCAGGCCGGTATTGCTCGCCGTCGTCCGCTCGCCATCCGCGATCAGCGCCTGGATCTTCCGATCGAAGCGGGTCTGGTCGCCGATCACCTTGAGCCGGATGCCGTTACGGTGCAGCTTCTGCACTTCGTTCTCGAGCGCGCCGATGAACAGCTGCATCAGCAGCGCCACCTCGTCCGGGGGCCGGCGCCAGTTCTCGGAACTGAACGCGAACAGCGTGAGGAAACCGACGCCGTGCTCGGCGCAGGCCTTGACGGTGGCGCGCACCGCTTCGACGCCTCGCCGGTGGCCGGCGAAGCGCGGCAGGTGGCGCCGCTTGGCCCAGCGGCCGTTGCCGTCCATGATGATCGCGACGTGCCGGGGCACGTCGCCGTGCGGGGGAATTTCGGCGGTGGAACTCGCGTGCCCGGCCGGGGATTTCATGCGGCCGCGCTCAAACCGCCATCAGCTCGGCTTCTTTCTGCGCGAGCAGCTTGTCAATCTCGGCGATGTGCCGGTCGGTGAGCTTCTGCACGTCGTCAGTGGCGCGGCGCTCGTCGTTCTCGGAAATTTCCTTTTCCTTGAGCGCTTCCTTGAGCGCATGGATCGAATCGCGCCGCACGTTGCGGACAGAAATCTTCGCGGTTTCGGCTTCCTTGTGCACCACTTTGGCGAGTTCCTTGCGCCGCTCCTCGGTGAGCGATGGCATCGGCACCCGGATCATGTCGCCGGCGGACGCGGGATTCAGGCCCAGGTTGGAATCGCGGATGGCCTTCTCGATTGCCTGGCCGAGCTTTTTCTCGAAAGGCTGGACACCGATGGTGCGCCCATCGATCAGCGTGATCTTGGCCACCTGGCTGAGGGGCGTCTGGCTGCCGTAGTAGTCCACGCTGACGTGGTCGAGGATGCCGGTATGCGCGCGCCCGGTGCGCACCTTGGCGAGGTCGGCCTTGAAGGCGTCGACGCTCTTGTGCATCTTGGTTTCGGTGCTTTTCTTCAGGTCCGCGATCATGGCTGTCTCCGTCCCGGATTACACGTGCACCAGGGTGCCTTCGTCCTCGCCCGCGACGACGCGCCCGAGGGCGCCGGCGCGGAAGATGCTGAACACGTTGACCGGCAATCTCTGGTCCCTGCATAGCGCCAGCGCGGTCGCATCCATGATCTTCAGATTAAGCTGGATCGCCTCGTCGAAACTGATCCTGCTGTAGCGCTTCGCGGCGGGATCTTTTTTCGGATCGCTAGTGTACACGCCATCCACCTTGGTGCCCTTCAACACGATCTCGGCGCCGACCTCGCTCGCGCGCAGCGCGGCGGCAGTGTCGGTGGTGAAGAACGGATTGCCGGTGCCGGCGGCGAAAATCACCACTTTGCCCTCTTCGAGGTAGCGGATCGCCTTGCCGCGGATGTAGGGCTCGACCACCTGCTCGATGTTCAGCGCCGACTGCACGCGGCCGGCAACGCCAGCGCGGCGCATCGCGTCCTGCAGCGCCAGCGCATTCATGACAGTCGCGAGCATGCCCATGTAGTCGGCGGTCGCGCGGTCCATGCCCTCGGCGCCCAACGCCACGCCGCGGAAGATGTTGCCGCCGCCGATCACCACGCCGATCTCCACATCCTGCTTCTGCACCGCTGCAATTTCGGCGACGATCGAGTCGATGATCGGACGGCTGATGCCATAAGCGCCATCGCCCATCAGGGCTTCGCCCGAGAGTTTGAGGAGGATCCGCTTGTACTTCGATTTCATGTCGTAAGAAGAGTTATCTCGCCATGGCCGCGACTTCGGCCGCCAAGTCGGGTGGCGGCTTTTTGTCGATGCCCTCACCCACTACGAGAAAGCGATAGCCAAGCAGCTTGGTTTTCCTGGCCGCAAGCATTTTCTCTACAGTCTGTTTATCGTCCTTGATGAACGGCTGTCCGAGTAGCGACGATTCCGCGAGGAATTTGTTAAGGCCTCCCTCGACCATTTTGGCGACGATCTCGGCCGGCTTGCCCGACTCCTTCGCACGCGCGGCGAGGATATCGCGCTCGCGGCTCACCACGTGGGCCGGCACGTCGGTCTTGGTCATGTAAGAAGGTTTGGAGAACGAGATGTGCATGGCGACGTCCCGAGCGGCGTCGTCATCGCCTTCGTAGTCAACAAGCACGCCGATACGGCCGCCATGCACGTACCGCGCTAGCTTCGCTTTCGTCTGTAATTGCGCAAAACGCCGGATGGTCATGTTCTCGCCGATCTTCTGCACCAGTGCCTGGCGCTGCGTCTCGACGCCCGGGTAGGCGGCCAGCGAGGCGAGATCGGCGGGGTTCTTGGTAGCGACCAGCTCGGCCAGGACCTGCGCGTAAGCGAGGAAATCGTCGTTCTTGGCGACGAAATCGGTCTCGCAGTTCAGTTCCACCAGCGAGCCGAGCTTTGCATCCGGCGACAGGTAGGTGCCGATCGCGCCCTCGGCGGCGATGCGCCCGGCGGCCTTGCTCGCCTTGGCGCCGCTCTTGATGCGCAGCAGTTCCTCGGCTCTCTTCAGGTCGCCGCCGGCCTCGGTCAGCGCCTTTTTGCATTCCATCATTCCAAGCCCGGTCAGCTCGCGCAGTTCCTTGACCAGGGCCGCGGTAATTTCAGCCATTCGATGCATCCATTCTTTTCGACTTCAGATTGAAAAAAGGGGCCCTGCCAGGCCCCTTTGCTTGCCTTCGTGCCGGCGCGCTCAGTTGTCGCCTTTGTCGTCGGCTGCGTCGACTTCGACGAACTCGTCGCGCGAGGCCGCCACCACTTCCTCGACCGCCTGCGAACGGCCTTCCAGCACCGCGTCGGCCATGCCGCGCGCATAGAGCCGGATGGCGCGGCTGGAATCGTCGTTGCCGGGAATCACGTAGTCGATCTTGTCGGGCGAGTGGTTGGTGTCGATCACCGCGACGACGGGAATGCCAAGCTTGATCGCTTCGGTCACCGCGCCCTTGTGGTAGCCGACGTCGATGATGAACAGCGCATCGGGCAGTCCCGGCAGATCCTTGATGCCGCCGAGCGAGCGTTGCAGCTTGGCGGTCTCGCGCTGGATGCCCAGACCCTCCTTCTTCGACAGGCGCTCAAGCGAGCCGTCCTCGGCCATCCCTTCCATTTCCTTCAGCCGCTTTATCGACTGCTTGACCGTCTTGAAGTTGGTCAGCATGCCGCCCAGCCAGCGGTGATCCACGTACGGCATGCCGCAGCGGACCGCTTCCTCGTGGACGATCTCGCGCGCCTGGCGCTTGGTGCCGACGAACAGGACGTTGCCCTTGTTGGCCGCCAGCTGGCGCACGAACTTGAGCGCGTCCTGGTACAGCGACAGGGTCTTTTCCAGATTGATGATGTGGATCTTGTTGCGGTGGCCGAAGATGTACGGCGCCATCTTCGGATTCCAGTAGCGGGTTTGATGGCCGAAATGGACCCCCGCCTCCAGCATTTGACGCATCGTTACCGACATGAACTGCTCCAAAATTTAGGGTTAAGGGTCTGCCGCACCGGTCCGCAGTTGCCTGCTATGCACCCCGTATCGCACGATCACGGGGCACCCTAAGCGCCGGGCGGGAAATTTGATCCGGGCAAAGGCCCAGATCAGCCTTAAATTCTAGCATAATCAGCGCTTTTCGCGTACATCGAATGTCCGTCGTTATCAAGAATCGGGAAGAAATGGGCAAGATGCGCCTGGCTGGCAGGCTGGCTGCCGAGGTGCTCGACTACATCGCTCCCTACGTCAAGCCCGGCGTCACCACCGGCAAGCTGAACGACCTGTGCCACACCTACATGGTGGGCGTCCAGGGCACCATCCCGGCCCCGCTCAATTACGCACCACCCGGCTATAAACCTTTCCCCAAGTCCATCTGCACCTCTGTGAACCATCAGGTCTGCCACGGGATTCCGGGAGACCGGGTGCTCAAGGGCGGCGATGCCCTCAATATCGACGTGACCGTGATCAAGGACGGCTTCCACGGTGATTCGAGCCGCATGTACCCCGTGGGCGAGCCGGGCATCCAGGCGCGCCGCCTCGCCGAGGTGACCTACGAATGCATGTGGCGCGGCATCGTGCTGGTGCGGCCGGGCGCGCAGCTGGGCGACATTGGCGCGGCGATCCAGGCGCACGCGGAGCAGCACGGGTTCTCCATCGTGCGCGAGTTCTGCGGCCACGGCATCGGCCGCAAGTTCCACGAAGAGCCGCAGGTGCTCCACTACGGCAAGGCCGGCACCGGCCTGCGCCTGGAGCCCGGCATGACTTTCACCATCGAGCCGATGATCAACGCCGGCAAGCCCGGCATTCGCGAGCTGGCCGACGGCTGGACCATCGTCACCAAGGATCACAGCCTGTCCGCGCAATGGGAGCACACGGTGCTGGTCACCGAGAGCGCCTACGAGGTGCTGACAGTTTCGGCCGGTTCGCCCCCGCCCCCGCCGGGCATTGCCAGCTGAAGTACGCATGAATGCTTCGGTGTCCATCGAAGCGCTGCGCGACGGGCTGCGGGATTCCCGCGCGGCGCTGCGCGAGGCCTACCTGAAAGGAAAGAAGCCCGCCTGGCTGCTGCGCGAGCACGCTCGCCTGATCGACCGCACGCTGCAGGCGCTCTGGAGCGCGCATGACCCGGCCGCGTCCGGGCCCTCCACCATGGCGCTGGTTGCCACCGGCGGCTACGGACGCGGGGAGCTGTACCCCAGTTCCGATGTCGACGTGCTGATCCTGCTGGCGGCGGATCCCGCTGCCGGGGAGCGCGAACGCCTCGAGCGCCTGGTGGGGATGTTCTGGGACATCGGCCTGGAGATCGGCCATAGCGTGCGCACCGTCGAGGCCTGCGTCGAGACGGCGCAAGGCGACATCACCATCGAGACCGCGCTGCTGGAAGCGCGGCTGCTCGCCGGCAGCGCCCCGCTGTTCCGGCGCCTGACCAAGGCGATCGAGCGCGTGCTCGAGCCGGCGGCTTTCCTGAAAGCAAAGAAGCTCGAGCAGGAGCAGCGCCACGCGAAATACCGCGATACGCCATTCGCGCTCGAGCCGAATCTCAAGGAGGCGCCCGGCGGCATGCGCGACCTGCAGGTGATCCGCTGGATCGCGCTCGCCTGCGGCATCGGGCGGCACTGGGGCGACCTCGCGCGCCGCGGCCTGTTGCAGAAGGGCGAAGCGCTGCGCCTTGCGCGCCACGAAACGATGCTGCAGGACCTGCGCATCCGGCTGCACTTCCTGTCGGGCCGGCGCGAAGACCGCATCGCCTTCGACTATCAGGACGCGCTCGCCGCGCAATGCGGCTACGCGGCGAAAGCGTCGCGGCGCGCGAGCGAACTGCTGATGCAGGGCTACTACCGCAACGCCAAGGCGATCACGCAGCTGAACACCATCCTGCTGCAAAACCTGGAAGCGCGCTTCGCGCCGGTGCCGGATGCCGCGCCGCGCGAGCTGAACGAGCGCTTCCAGGCGCGCGGCACGCTGCTCGAAGCGCGCCGCGAAGATCTGTTCGAGCGCGAGCCGCGCGCAATCCTCGAGAGTTTCCTGCTGATGCAGCAGCACGGCGACCTGCGCGGCATGACCGCGGGCACGTTGCGAGCGCTGTGGCGCGCGCGCGGGCGGCTGGATGCGAAGTTGCGGCGCGATCCGATCGCGCAATTGCTGTTCGTCAACATCCTGCAGCAGCCGCGCGGCATCGTGCACGAGTTCCGCCGCATGAACCAGTACGACGTGCTGGGCGGCTACCTGCCCGAGTTCGGCCGCATCGTCGGACAGATGCAGCACGACCTCTACCATGTCTATACGGTGGACCAGCACATCCTCACCGTGCTGCGCAACCTGCGCCGCTTCACGATGCCGGAGTTCGCCCACGAATTCCCGCTCTGCAGCCAATTGATGAGCGGCTTCGAGCGGCACTGGCTGCTGTACGTCGCGGCGCTCTACCACGACATCGCCAAGGGACGCGGCGGCGACCACTCGACGCTGGGCACCGTGGATGCCCGCCGCTTCTGCCGCCGGCATGGCTTCTCGAAGGAAGACACCGACCTGGTGTCGTTCCTGGTCGAGCATCACCTCACGATGTCCTCGGTCGCGCAAAAGCAGGACGTGGACGACCCGGAAGTCGCGCGCAGCTTCGCCGCCAAGGTCGGCGGCGAGCGCCGACTGGTCGCGCTGTACCTGCTGACGGTCGCGGACATCCGCGGCACCAGCCCGAAAGTCTGGAACGGCTGGAAAGCCAAGCTGCTGGAGGACCTGTTCCGCACCACGCGTCGCATTCTCGCGGGCGAAGCGCCGGCGCAGGACACCGCGGTCGCCGAGAAACAGGCCGAAGCGGAGCGCCTGCTGCGCCTGTACGCGCTTTCCGACGCGGTGAAGGATCGTTTTTGGGCCAACCTGGATACAACCTACTTCCTGCGCCACGACGCCCAGGAAATTGCCTGGCAAACCCGCAACCTGCACTACCGGGTGGACACCAAGGTGCCGGTGGTGCGCGCGCGCCTCGCGCAATTCGGCGAAGGCCTGCAGGTGATGATCTATACGCCCGACCGCGAGGCGCTGTTCGCCCGCATT
>JANXUV010000040.1 GCA_025356085.1 Betaproteobacteria bacterium | reverse complement strand
GTCGAGCAGCCGGCCGGGCGTGGCGACGAGGATCTCGATGCCCTTGCGCAGCGCCAGGATCTGGGCGTTCATGTCCGTGCCGCCGTAGACGATGCAGGTGCGGATCGGCATGTGCTTGGCGTAATCGCGGAAGCTCTCCTCAACCTGCACCGCCAGCTCGCGCGTCGGCGTCAGCACCAGCACGCGGATCGGATGGCGCGCGGGGGACGCGGAAGAACTCGCGTGCGGCGCGAGATTCTGCAGCGTCGGCAACGCAAATGCGGCGGTCTTGCCGGTGCCGGTCTGGGCACCCGCCATGAGATCGCGGCCCGCGAGGACGAGAGGGATGGCTTGTTCCTGGATCGGGCTTGGCTGTTCGTAGCCCAGGTCTTTCACCGCTTGCAGCAGCGGCGGGATCAAGCCCAGTTTTTCGAAACCTGAGCTAATGACGTAATGCCTTGAAAACTAAAGAAGTCGGATTATACCCCTTTAGCGGCGATCACTAGTTGCGTTTGGGTGACCAGGGCCACCAATTTCCCCGCCTCGCTGCGGATGGTGGTCTGGCAGACGACCGTGGTGCGGCCTTTGTGAATGGCGATCGACTCGCCCGTGACCGTCGTCCCCGCCGGCGCGCCGCCGATGAAATTAGTCTTCGACTCGATAGTGGTCGTGCGCGAACCCTGCGGCATGTTGAGGATCGCCGCCACCGCGCCCAACGTGTCGGCAAACGCCATGATCGCGCCGCCGTGCAGGTTGTCGCCGACAGTACATAGGTCCTTGCGCACTGCTAGCTGCGCAATCACCTTGTCGGGCGTCACGTCCGTGAACTCGATGCCCATCAGGTCGGGAAGCAGCCCCTTGACACGATCCTGAATGGACGCAGCGAGATTCACGGCAGGCGGCGTCTTCAGTTGATCGTTCTGCGACTGCGCTCGGGCGGGGCTTCCTGCGGCTCGACGCCGGGGAGCTTCAGATCCATGTCCCAGTCGCTCTTCTTGACCGCCGCCTGCAACAGCCGGCAGATCGAGTGCAGCAGCACCGGATCGAGCGTCAGCGTCACGCCCTGGCCCTCGGCGGGATGCATCGCGACCACCGGGTGGCCGTTCGGATCGTGCCCGGTCTGAATGCGCGCCAGCAACAGCGGCTCCGCGCCCAGCGGCGTGGCGCGCACGCTGTCGTCGTAGGGCTTGGCGAAGTTGGCTTTCGACACCGCCTGCTCGTGCTCGATGTTGAGCAGCGCCTTGCGCGCCTCGGGATTGGGCTGGGTGCGGATGCGCGGGCTCGCCTCTTCCGCCAGCTTGACCAGCAGCGGCCACAGCAGCTTCACGAAGCGCCGCGTCAGCCACATGCGCACTTCGACCTTCTCGCTGGCCGCGATCAGCATCAGCAGCCTGTCCTGCTCGGCGGCGAAGTCGATCTTGAGCTGGTGCAGGCGCATGGGAGTCCCTGAATTGTAGAATGCTTTGGTGCTGAAAATCGCCCCAGCTTCGCCGCAAGACCTCGAGGTGGTGCGCGTCCTGTTCGGCGAATATTCGGGCCTGGTTGCCGAAGCGCTGTGTTTTCAGAATTTCGACCAGGAACTCGGGGCGCTGCCAGGGGCCTACGCACCGCCCGGTGGCGCCCTGCTGATCGCTCGCGACGGAGACGCCGCGGCCGGCTGCGTGGCGCTGCGGAGCCTGAATGCCGCAACCGGAGAGATGAAGCGGATGTACGTGCGCGAGGCTTACCGCGGCAGCGGCCTGGGCCGCAAGCTTGCGGTCGCAATAATCGAAGAAGCAAGAAGGCGCGAGCACGTGCGCCTCGTGCTGGACACGCTGCCGAAACTCAAGTCGGCAATCGCGCTCTACCGCGATCTCGGGTTCAGGGAATGCGAGCCCTACCTGGCAGCGCCAACGCCGGGCGCGCTATGCTTCGAGCTCAGGCTTTCCTGATTTTTTCCAGCAAGACAGTGCTCGAACGCTGATGTTCGAAGGGGATGGCGAGCACGCGGCCACCGCGCGCCAGCGTTTCCTTGCCGCCGACGATCTTCTCCACCGGCCAATCGCCGCCCTTGACCAGCACTTCCGGCCGCAGGATTTCGATCAACGCAGCCGGGGTATCGTCGTCGAACCAGGTGACGGCGCCGACGGACTCCAGCGCCGCGACCAGCGCCAAGCGGTCTTCGAGCCCGTTCACCGGACGGCCATCGCCCTTGCCCAGACGCCGCGCCGAGGCGTCGCCGTTCAGCGCCACTAAAAGCGTTGCGCCCAGGCCGCTCGCCTGCGCGAGGTAGGTCACGTGACCGCGGTGCAGAAGGTCGAAAACGCCGTTGGTGAACACCAGCGGCCGCGCGAGCGCTGCGGACCAGCGCGCCGAGTCGCCGGGCGGCAGGATCTTGGCTTCGAAGGCCGGGCGCGGGGCGGCTATTTTTTTGCGTCCTTCTTCGGTTCCTCGGCCTTCGTCTTGCTGCGCGGCGCGCAGACCGGATCGGTGGGCTGGCAATATTCGAAGACTTTGACGACCTTGCGCACGCCGCCGGTGGTGCGCGCCACATCGACCGCGCTGTTGGCCTCGGCCTCTGTCACCCAGCCGAGCAGGTACACCACCGAGGCTTCGGTGACCACCCTGACGTGGATCACATTGAATTTTCCGACGTCGACGAAGCGCGCCTTCACTTTGCCGGTGATGCCGGCGTCGTTGGCGCGCGCGCTATAGGAGGCAAGCGCAGCGACCTGCAGGTCGCTGGTAACGCTACGCACCGTAGAAACAGCCTGCAAGATCTTCTCGATCTCCGCCTTGGCATTCTCGTCGGGCACTTCGCCCGTCACCAGCACGCTGCGGTTGTACGAGGTGACGTTGACATGCACCTTGTCGCCGAACCGCTCGGTAATGCGGTTGCCGGCACGCAGCTCGATGCCCTCGTCCTCGACCATGGTCCCGGTGGTGCGCCGGTCCTCGTACCCGATCGCCGCGCCCGCGCCAACCACCAATACCGGCAAGCAGCCCGGCAGCGACAGTAGAACTGCCAGCAGCAGAAAAAACGGCAAGGTTCGGATTTTTCTCATTTTTTTTCTCCGAAAAGAAGAGTATCGATACCATCGCACAGGCAGTGCAGCGCCAGCAGGTGCACCTCCTGGATACGCATGGTGCGTGTATGCGGTACGCAGATGTGCACGTCGCCGGCGCCCAACAAAACAGCCAACTTGCCCCCGCCGTTGCCGGTTAGAGCAACGACCTGCACGCCGAGTTCCCCTGCCGCGCGCACTGCCGCCACAACGCTGGCGGAGTTGCCCGACGTCGAAATCGCCAGCAGCACGTCGCCCTTGCGGCCGAGCGCGCGCAGCTGCTTCTCGAAAACCTGCTCGTAACTGTAGTCGTTCGCGATCGAGGTGAGCGTGGAGGCGTCCGTGGTTAGCGCCAGCCCCGCGAGCGGCGGCCGTTCGCGCTCGAAACGATTGACCAGCTCGGCGGCGAAATGCTGCGCATCGGCGGCCGAACCGCCATTGCCACAGGCGAGAACCTTGCCGCCGGACCTGAGCGAGGCCGACATCACGCCGATCGCGCGCGCGATGGGCGCCGACAGCAGCTTTGCCGCCCCCTGCTTCAGGCTGGCACTGTCGGCAAAATGCGACGCCACCTGCGCTTCCAGCGACGCGCTTTGCGCGGCCTGTCCCGCAGCGTTTCCCATCAAATGATTTTACTCGATGTACACCTCGAACTCGACGCGCCGCGCCCGATTCGGATGCTCGACGAGGCGGCTGACGCGCGCGCGCAGCGGCGTGCCGCGCTCCAGGCCCCAGGCGATCGCTGCGTTGTCCCGCCGCGGCACGTAGCCTAGCTTGCGCCCGCGCCACTCCACGCGCACCGCGTTCGGGTCGTACGGATTACCGGCCTCCCGCACCAGGTCGAGCGCATCGCCCTCCCGCATCTGCGGCCACATTTCAACGCCTTCGCCGTAACGAAAGCCCGCGAGCGGCGAGCTCTGCACCAGCAGCTGCACGCTCTGCGCACGTACCGCACGTACCGGCAATGCCGGCAGCGCAAACAGCAGGAGCAGGCTAAGCAGTAAACGCATTGCGGATCCACTCGATCCGGCCCGTCTCGAGCGAGTCCAGCAGCAGGACGTCGAACCGGCAGTCGGCATCGGGCCGGCGCATCAGGTACAGGCGCGCGGCCGCCACCAGCCGCGCCTGCTTGGCCATGGTCACACTCTCAGCGGCGCCGCCGAAACCCTGCCCGCTGCGGTAACGCACCTCGGCAAACACCAGCGTGGCGCCCTCCTCGGCCACGAGGTCGATCTCGCCATGGCGGCAGCGCCAGTTGCGCGCCAGCACGCGCAGGCCTGCCTTGCGCAGCAGCTCCGCACAAAGCTCTTCGGCTCGCGCGCCGGCCCGGTTCATGGCAGTCTTAACGGATCGCGGCACTGGAAGGTTGACCCCTCGTTTGACCCCCACATCTGGAACGCTGTATGTCGTCGCCACGCCGATCGGCAATCTTGCCGATTCGAGCCCGCGTTCCATCGAGGTCCTGCGCGCAGTAGACATCATCGCCTGCGAAGACACGCGCACGTCACGCACCTTGCTCGCGCACCACGGCATCACGGCCCGCACGGTCGCGCTGCACGCGCACAACGAACGCGAGGCCGGCGAGAAACTGCTGCGCACATTGCGCGACGGCGGCAACGTCGCGCTGGTGAGTGACGCCGGCACGCCGGGCATTTCCGACCCGGGCGCGCTGCTGGTGACTGCGGCGCACCGCGAAGGCCTGCGTGTCATCCCGGTACCCGGGCCAAATGCCGCGGTCGCCGCCTATTCGGCCTCGGGGTTCATCTCCGACCGGTTCCTGTTCGCGGGTTTCCTGCCCGCCAAAGGAAGCAAGGGTCTCGACGCCTTCGATGGCACGATGCCGGTCATCCTGTACGAAGCCCCGCACCGGATGCTGGACACGGTGCAGGCGCTGCTCGCCCGCTTCGGGCCGCAACGCGAACTGGTGATTGCGCGCGAACTGAGCAAGAAATTCGAGGAGGTCGCGCGCATGGCGCTCGCCGAGGCTCCCGCCTGGCTTGCGGCCGGGCCGCACCGGCAGCAGGGCGAATTCGTTCTGGTGCTCGGGCCAGGCGAAGAACGGCGCGCGCCCGAAGATGCGGAGCGGGTATTGGGCCTGCTGCTCGAATCGCTGCCGGCGGCTGAAGCGGCCAAAGTGGCAGCCAAGATCACCGGTGCGCCGAGAAAGGAGCTGTATGCCCTGGCAGTGAAGCGATCGAAGTAAAGTAAAGCGAAAGACGTAAAATCCGCATCATGGATCGCATCACCATCGCGCGCCCGGACGACTGGCATCTGCACCTGAGGGATGGCGCGGCGATGACCTCGGTGCTCGCCGACAGCGCTCGGCAGTTCGCACGCGCGATCGTGATGCCGAACCTGCAGCCGCCGGTGACAACCACCCAGCAGGCGCTGCACTATCGCGAGCGCATCCTGGCCGAACTGCCCGAAGGTGCGGCGTTCGACCCCCTGATGACGCTTTACCTGACCGACAACACTCCGGTGGAGGAAATCGCCCGCGCCAAAATCTCGGGGTGGGTGCACGGCGTCAAGCTTTACCCGGCGGGCGCGACCACGCACTCCGACGCGGGCGTGACGCGCATCTCGCGCTGCTTCGCGGCGCTGGAGAAGATGGAACAGCTCGGCCTGCCGCTGCTGATCCACGGCGAAACGACGGATCCCACGGTGGACGTGTTCGACCGCGAAAAGGCGTTCATCGACGAAGTGCTGGGGCCGGTGGTGGACCGCTTCAGCAACCTGAAGATCGTGCTCGAGCACATCACCACGCGCGACGCGGTGCAATACGTCGAGGTCACCGGGCCGAACGTCGGCGCGACCATCACCGCGCACCACCTGCTGCTGAACCGCAATGCGTTGTTCCTCGGCGGCATGCGGCCGCACCACTACTGCCTGCCGGTCCTCAAGCGCGAAGAGCACCGCGAGGCGCTGGTAGAGGCGGCGATCTCCGGCAACCCGAAATTCTTCCTCGGCACGGACAGCGCGCCGCACGCCCGCAACACCAAGGAGGCCGCCTGCGGCTGCGCCGGCATCTACACCGCGCACGCGGCAATCGAGCTCTATGCGGCCGCATTCGAGGAGGCCGGCGCGCTCGACAAGCTGGAAGCCTTCGCCAGCCACCACGGCGCCGACTTCTACGGCCTGCCGCGCAACACCAGCACCATCACGCTGCTGCGCGAGGAGTGGACCGTGCCGAAGACGCTGCGCTTCGGCAAGGAAGAACTCGTGCCGCTGCGCGCCGGCGAGACCATTCCCTGGAAACTGGCCTGAATCACTTCATTTTCGAACCCGTCCGGGAGTGGCTCGACCGGATTGGCGGCGCGCCCTCCCTCGATCTTCTGAATTCATTTTCAGAAGAAAAAGATCTCCGGAATGAGGCCGGCAAACCCATCCGCTTCGTCCCACCCTCCGCTGCCGACACCTACTATGAAGTCCATCTCTTCGAGACAGGCCATGTGCGGACCCGCCCGGACAACAAGCACGATCTGTTCAATGCGCTTGCCTGGCTGGCGTTTCCGAAAACCAAAGCGCGCATCAACGCGATGCATGCCGCGGAAATCCCGCGCGAGAACGGCAAGCGCGGGCGGCTGCGCGACCTGCTGACAATCTTCGATGAAGGCGGCGCGATCGTCATCTGCGGCAATGAAATCGAAACGCTGGTGCGCGAAGCGCGCTGGCGCGAGCTCTTCGTCGAGCGCCACCGCGATTTCCGCATCGTCGTCCTGGGCCACGCCGTGCTGGAACAGGCAATGGAGCCGCGGCTCGGCCTGACCTGCAAGGTGATCTTTGCCGACCCGGCGCACGACATCGACGCGCAGGCCGCGGATTGGCTTGCCACGCGCGGCACCTCGCCGCGCGACCTGCCGCCGCTGCCGGTGCTGGGCTATCCGGGCTGGTTTCCGGGCAGCGGCGAGCCCGGTTTCTACTCTGACGAAAGATACTTCCGTCCGTTGCAGCGCAGTAAAATGACGGCGGGAGTCGGCCGGGCAGCCGCTGTAGCGCAAGCTGCAGAGGAAAGTCCGGGCTCCAGAGAGCGGGATGCGGGCTAACGACCCGGCGCGGCGACGCGACGAACAGGGCCACAGAGACGAGTCGCATGGATCAAACCATGCGGGTGAAACGCGGCAACCTCCATCCGGAGCAACACCAAATAGGCAAGCGCGGTACCGAAGGCAACTTCGGTACTAAAGGCCGGCTCGGTCGGGCTTGCGGGTAGGTGGCTTGAGCCTTTGAGCAATCAAAGGCCTAGAGGAATGGCTGTCGGGGGGGTCCCCTTCGGGGGGTTTCCTGCCACAGAACCCGGCTTACAGGCCGGCTCCCGCTGTTTCCTTCCCCGGGTATGTCAGATTATGTGGGACAAGCGGATAAATCCCCTTGCCCGCGGCTGCGGCCAGCGCTGATAATTGTTCGATTCAGCCCCCGACCGATGCATAACCGCCTCAATCAGAACGACGTCAGCAACCGGATCAACGTCGAGGACGCCGACCAGGTCCGCGACGCCGTGATCGCAATGTACGCCGCCCGCTACCCGGGCGCCGATTTCGCGCCGCTTGCGCGCGCCTTCAACGATGTCAAAGCCCTTTTTGAGGGTAATTTCCCGGGCTATCTGGGCTGCGACACGCTTTACCACGACGCGCGCCACACGCTCGACATGACGCTGGCCATGGCGCGACTGGTCGAGGGGCACGATCGCAGCCATTCCGGCGCCGAGGCGCTGGGCGCACGACGCGCCGCGCTCGGGGTGGTGATCGCCCTGCTGCACGACTCGGGCTACATGCGCCGCGCCTCGGAAGCCCACGTCGAGAACGGTGCGATATTCACCAAAGTGCACGTCAGCCGCAGCGCGGATTTCCTCTCTCGCTACCTGCCGACCATCGGTTTCGGCGAGGAAGCGGAAATGGCCGCGCGCCTCGTGCACTTCACAGGTTACGAAATGGACGTGGACGACATCAAGGTGGCCGAGCCGAAAGACCGCCTGATCGGCTACATGGTCGGCACCGCCGACCTGATAGGCCAGATGTCGGACCGCATGTACCTCGAAAAATGCCGGGAGTTCCTCTACCAGGAGTTCGTGCTGGGCTCGATCGCGCGCGAGACCCTGCCCGACGGGCGCGAGGTGGTGCGCTACTCCTCGCCCGAGGACCTGATCTACAAGACGCCCGGTTTCTACGAATACGTGGCGCGCGACCGCATCAACCGCAAGTTGGGGGCGGCCGACCGCTGGGCGGCGGCGCATTTCGACGGCCCGAACCTGTATCAGACCGAGATCGACAGCAACATGAGCTACCTGCGCGAAGCCATCGAAAGCGCGGACCTCAACCGCCTGCGCCGCACCTGCTACTCGCTGTCCCGGAAATCCAGCAAAGCCGCCTGATTTTGTGGGGTTTGTCACACCCCGCTGAATTTTCTCCGCTTTTTGCCTATCCCCTACTTGCCACTGGGGGCAGCGGCATGGCACAAGCGAGGCATGACATTCGCTGACAGACTGCCTAACGGCAAGATTTCCCCGCCCGCTCCGGCACTTGCCCAGTTTCTTTCGGATAGCGCGCTAAGCCGCGCCGCGCTCGCCGCCTGCGGTTTCCCGGTGGCTCTGTCGGATGCGACAGCCAAGGGCCGCCCGTTCACCTACGTCAACCCGGCATTCGAATCGTTCTTCGGCTACCGTGGGGACGAAGTACTCGGCCGCCCGATGATCACGCTGCTGTTTCCCGAAGACGAGAACGCCGCGGGCATGTTCAACGAAGCGCCGGCACGCCTGCACATGCGCGCGCGGCGCAAGGACGGCGCCACGGTGGATGTCGAACTGTCGATCGGCATGGTGCACGGCGTCGATGGCCGCCTGACCCACTGGGTGCTTGCCTTCGCCGACCGCAGCGATATCGCCCGCATGCGCGAAGAGCTGCGCGTACTCAGATCGATCGAAGCGGCGCCCTAGCCGCCGCCATAGAGGTAGTTCGGCAGCCAGAGCGTCATTCCCGGCCAGATGTACATGATGATCATGCACAGGATGACGATCAGCATGTACGGCATCATGCCGGCGAAGATCTGGTTCAACGTCACGTGCTTGGGCGCAACGCCCTTCAGGTAGAACGCTGACATCGCAACCGGCGGGCTGAGGAACGCCGCCTGCAGGTTGACGAAAACCAGCGTGCCCCAGAGGATCGGGTCAATGCCGAAGTGTTTCAGCAGCGGCAGGAAGATCGGCACGAAGATCACGATGATCTCGGTCCATTCCAGCGGCCAGCCGAGCACGAAAATGATCGCCTGCGACAGGATCATGAACTGGATCGGCGACAAGTTCATTCCCAGCACCCACGTTTCGACGAGCTGCTGCCCGCCCAGCAATGCAAACACCCCCGAAAACAGCGCCGAGCCCACAAACAGCCAGCACACCATCGCGGTGGTTTTGGCCGTCAGGAAAACAGACTGTTTGGTGCGTTCCCAGTCCAGCGTCCTGGCCTGAAGCGCGAGTAGAAACGCTCCGGCGGCGCCAATGGCGGCCGACTCGGTGGCGGTCGTGATGCCGAAAAGGATGACCGCAAGGACCACGGTTGTCAGGATGCCCAGCGGCATGACCGAGGAAATCAGCAGCTTCAGGAGTTCGAACTGCTCGGCGCGCAGCATCCAGTAGTACCAGGCGAGCAGCGCAGCGGTGGCGGCAACAATGCCCCAGAACCAGTTGAAGAACTCGGGCGGCGGACCGGCGTCTGCCGGCGCCGCCTTCTGCAGCTTCGCCAGTTCCGGGTCGCCCATTTCCTGTATCCCTTCCAGCTCCTTGGTTTCCTCCGCGCTCCCGGAAGAAGCGGCGCCCATCTCCTGCGGCATCTCCTCCTCAGCCGCAGCCTTCTCCGCAGGCACCGCGGCGGGCGCCCGCATCTTGATCGACGCTGTCACCTCAGCCAGGGCACGCGCGTCGGCCTGCTGGTGGATCACCACGTACCACCAGATTCCCCAGAGCGTGATCGCGGACAGGACCAGCGGGAACAGTGCCGCGATGAAGTTTTTCCAGAGCGCGCCGTAGGTCAACGCGCCGCGTTCTGCCTGGATGGCCCGCGCCTTTGCGGGCGCGAACAATGACTTGATCAATCCCACCAGCATGTTGTTTGAATAGGCCTGCTGGAATTTCGGCATCCATTCGGGCACCGGCACTCTTTGCTCGGCCTCCGGCAGCGGCGGCGCGATTTTCGGATTGATCAGCGCCCAGCCGACGATGTACACGAGGTACAGGAACGAAAGGAAAAAACCGGGGAACATCGCCGAGGCATACAGCTTCACGACCGACTGGCCGGCCACCGCGGCGTAGACGATGATCATGACGGAGGGCGGAATCAGGATGCCGAGCGTGCCGCCGGCGGTGATCACGCCCGAAGCGAGCCGTACGTCGTAGCCGGCCTTGAGCATCGGGTTGAAGGCGATCACCCCCATCAGAACCACCACGGCGCCGACCAGGCCGCTGGCGATGCCCCAGAACGTGCACACGATCAGCGTGGCCACCGCGAGCGAGGCCGGCACCCGCCGGAACGCAAGCTGGATGCTGTAGAACATTTTGTCCACCAGCGCGCCACGTTCCATCACGTAGCCCATCAACACGAATAGCGGGATGGACAGCAGGGTTTCGTTGGTCATGGCGCCGTAGGTGCGCTCGACCATCAGGTAGAAGATCTTGTTCTGCGTCCAGGACTGCGACGGATCGTAGAACGCGACGAAGCCGAACATCATTCCCAGGCCCATCAGCGTGAACGCGGTGGGAAAGCCCATCATGATCACGATCACGATGAGCGCGAGCATCAGCAGCCCGAGTGCCGGATCGCTCATTTGCGCTCCCCGCCTGGATGACGCCCCATTTCCTCTGCCGCCCGGTCGCCCAGCCCGCGAGCATGCGCCGCTTCATCTATCTCGTGCACGCTTTCGATCGCCCGCTTGCGCGATTCATCGTCCACATGCGTGCTGCCGGCGAGCTGCTGCTCGACGACATCGATCTCTTCCGCGTCCTTCAGACGTTCCGGCCATACGCCGGTTTTAAGGCACACCACACAGCGCACGATTTCCGCGAGCCCCTGGAGCATCACCAGCGCGCCAGCGATCGGGATTACCGTCTTGAAGTGGTAGACGGGCGGGCCGTCAGCGGTCACGTTCGAGTGCTCTCCAATGCGCCAGGATTCGCCCGCGTATTCGACGCCCGCGTAAACCAGGGCAACGATGCCGGGCAGGAAGAAAAGAATGTAGAGCACCAGGTCGAGCCAAGCCTGCGTGCGCGGCTTCATCGAGCCGTAAAGGAAATCGCCTCTGACATGGGCGTCCTGGGCCAGGGTGTAGGCGCCGCACATCATGAACAACGTGCCGTACATCATGTTGTTGATGTCGTAGATCCACGCGTCCGGCGAATTGAGGATGTAACGCTTGAACACCTCGACACACACGACCAGCATGAGCGCAATGATCAGCCAGGCGGTCAGCTTGCCCGCCCAGGTGCTGATGCGATCCACGACGAAGAGAGTTTTTTGTATGTTCATTCAAAAAAAACACCATCCGGAAAGCCCGGATGGTGTTTTGCCTCTGCAGCCTTATCAGGCCTTCTTGCCCGCGAAGTAGTGGTCGTAGGCGATCTTGCGATTGACGACGACGTCCTTTTCCCAGCCGGCAGCGCGTTGGGCGAATTTTTTCTGCGACTCGATGATTTCCTTGAAGAGGGGGTTTTCGCCCGCTTTCTTGGCCACTACCTGGTCGTAGACCTCGAGCTGCTTCTTCAGAATCGAGTCAGGCGTCTTGTAGAACTTGACCTTGTCCGTCGTCTGCAGCGTGATGTAGTCCTGCGAGTTGCGGTCGATTGCCTTCCACATCATCTGCGCCGACGATGCGTCGACAGCGCCGGATATGATCGCCTTCATTTTCGCCGGCAGCGCATCGAACTTGGTCTTATTAAACGAGATCTCGAGCTGCTCCGCGTTCTGGTGGTAGCTCTGCAGCATGCACACCTTGGACACGTCGGCGAAGCCGAGCGCGCGGTCGGAGGACATGTTGTTAAACTCCGCCGCGTCGAGCAGGCCGCGATCCATCGCGGGCACGATCTCGCCGCCGGGCAGCGCATTGACCGCCGCGCCCATGCCGGTGAACACGTCGATCGAGATGCCCACCGTGCGGTACTTGAGGCCCTTGAAGTCCTCCCACTTGGTGATCGGTTTCTTGAACCAGCCAAGCGGCTGCGTGTACAGCGGCGCGTACGGGAACGAAACCACGTTGGCGTTGATGCCCTGGTAGATTTTTTCCAGCAACTCCTTGCCGCCGCCCCACTTGTGCCACGCGAGCAGCATGTTGGCGTCCATGCCGAATCCCGGACCCGAGCCCCACAGCGCGAGCGCGGTGCTCTTGCCGTAGTGATAGACCAGGACGCCGTGACCGCCGTCGAGCGTGCCTTTCGACACCGCCTCGAGCAGGCCGAAAGCCGGCACCACTGCGCCCGCAGGCAGCACTTCGATTTTGAGATCGCCGCCGGTCATGTCGTTCACCGTCTTGGCGAAATCCAGGGCGTACTCGTGAAAAATGTCTTTGGACGGCCAGGTCGACTGGAATCGGAAACTGATCGGCCCCTGCGCCTTGGCGATCATCGGGAAGCCAAGCGTCGCGGCGCCGGCCGTCGCTGCAGCGGCGCCCGACAGGAACTTGCGGCGCGAAGCAGCGGATTTATCTCTCTGGATGCTCATTTGATACCTCCTCCTAGGAAGTTTGTACTGAGGCGGGGTTCGGGCCCCGACCGGAAAAACTGCATGATTCTACCCCCCTGATCCTGCGCGCCGCAAGACGACTTCACGATGTGAAATGATCGCCGGCAAGCATTGCGACAGGGTTCGCCTTGTGCGGTGCATTAGGGTGCCAGCCCAGGATTGCCAGCAGGACGAAAAAACCGACGACGTAGGCGAGCACGACGTGCCAGCCGTGCCGCAACCATTGGCCGACCGACTTGGCCTCCGGAAACAGGTTCGCCAGCGCCACGCCGGCGCTGGATCCGAACCAGATCATCGATCCACCGAAGCCGACGGCGTAGGCGAGAAAACCCCAGTCGTAGCCGCCCTGCTTCAGTGCGAGCGCGGTGAGTGGAATATTGTCGAACACCGCGGACACGAAACCCAGTCCAAGCGTGGTCTGCCAGGAGGCGCTCGGCAGCTTTTCGACCGGCATCATCGAAGCGCACAGGATCAGCGACAGCAGGAACACCGATCCCTTGAACGCGCCGGGCAGCAGTTTCCAGTCGGGCGCGCGCCATGGCGTGCAAACCAGGATCGCCGCCCACACCGCGGCGCCGATGAACGGGAAGCTGTCCGAATGCTCGGCGAACTTCAGGTTGATCAGCACGTTCGCGCCGACCGCGGAAAGCAGGATGACGACGACCACCCCCACCCGCGCCCAATCCACGCGATCACGGATTTTCGCATCCTTGATGATCGGCGAATGGCGGTGCTGCTGCAGCGAGGCCGGGATGCCGAAAATCACCAGCGCCACCGAGGCCGCGACGTAGGCCTCAAACACGTCGAGCGGATTGACGCCGTCGATCCACATCATGGTGGTGGTGGTATCGCCCACCACGCTGCCCGAACCGCCCGCGTTCGAGGCCGCAACGATTGCCGCCAGGTAGCCGATGTGCACCTTGTGCCGGAACACGGTGGCGGCAACGGTGCCGCCGATGATCGCGGCGGCGATGTTGTCGAGGAACGAGGACAGCACGAAGATCATCACCAGCAGCGCGAAGGCGCCCTTCCAGTCGTCGGGCAGCCAGTGCGGCAATACCGCGGGGATCCTGCTCTTCTCGAAGTGGTTCGACAGCAGCGCGAAACCGAGCAACAGGCCGAGCAGGTTCGTGAGGATCACCCACTCATGCAGCAGGTGCGTACCCAGCCCCGCCAGCCCGGGACCCGTCTTGAAGCCGGCGAAACCAAGCTTGTAGAGCGTAATTGCCGTAAGCCCGAAAAGCGCGACCTGCAACGTGCGCGTATGGAACAACGCGACGCCCGCAAGCGTCAGGGCGAAGAGGATGAATTCGACCGGGACCAAGGATCAGGCCTTCAGCGCCGCGAGCACTTCGTCGAGCATCTTCTTCGCATCGCCAAACAGCATGCGGTTGTTCTCCTTGTAGAAGAGCGGATTGTCGACGCCCGCGTAGCCCGACGCCATGCTGCGCTTCATGACGATCGAGGTCTTCGCCTTCCAGACTTCCAGCACCGGCATGCCGGCGATCGGGCTGGCCGGATCGTCCTGGGCCGCCGGGTTCACGATGTCGTTGGCGCCGATCACCATGGCGACATCGGTCTTCGGGAAGTCCTCGTTGATCTCGTCCATTTCCATGACGATGTCGTAGGGCACCTTGGCTTCCGCGAGCAGCACGTTCATGTGGCCAGGCATGCGGCCGGCGACCGGGTGGATGCCGAAGCGCACGTTGACGCCCTTTTCGCGCAGGTATCGCGTGATCTCGAACACCGTGTGCTGGGCCTGCGCCACCGCCATGCCGTAACCCGGCACGATGATCACGCTCTTCGCGTCGCGCAGCAGGTCGGCCGTCTCCGTTGCGTTGACGGGAATCACCTCGCCGGCCGGTTGCGCCCCGGCGGCCGCCGCAGGCGTGCCGCCCGAAGTGCCGAAGCCGCCCGCGATCACGCTGATGAAGTTGCGGTTCATCGCATTGCACATGATGTACGACAGGATGGCGCCGCTGGAGCCCACCAGCGCGCCAACCACGATCAGCAAGTCGTTCGACAGCATGAAGCCGGTGGCCGCGGCAGCCCAGCCGGAATAGCTGTTGAGCATCGACACCACCACCGGCATGTCGGCGCCGCCGATCGCCATCACCATGTGGATGCCGAACAGCAGCGCGATCACGGTCATCACGATCAACGGTTTCACGCCGTCGTTCATGGTTTCGGCGTGCAGGAACTCGCGGCCGAAATAAATCACGGTCAGCAGGCCCGCCAGATTCATCCAGTGGCGCCCCGGCAGCAGCAGCGGTTTGCCGCCGATCTTGCCCGAGAGCTTGCCGAAGGCGATGATCGAGCCGGAGAAAGTCACCGCGCCGATCAGGATGCCGACGTAGATCTCCATCTCATGGATGGCCTTGGCGGCGCCCGAGTATTCGGCCGATGCCGCCGGATCGATATAGGTGGCGAAGCCGACCAGCATGGCGGCAAGACCGACCAGGCTGTGCATCAGCGCGACCAGCTCCGGCATCTGCGTCATCTGCACGGTGCGCGCGGCGTAAAGGCCGATGCCGCCGCCCGCCACCATCGCGCCGACGAGCCACGGAATGCCGGCCGCCGTGACGCGCGGGCCGAGCACCGTCGCCAGCACGGCGATGGTCATGCCGATGATGCCGTAGAGGTTGCCGCGCCGCGAGGACTCCGGATTGCTGAGGCCGCCGAGGCTGAGGATGAAAAGAATGGTGGCGCCGATGTAGGCGACGCTGGCGAGGCTCTGGGACATGGTCATCGCCCCTATTTGCGGAACATCGCCAGCATGCGCTGGGTGACGGCGAAGCCGCCGAACATGTTGACCGCGGTAAGCGCGATGCCCGCTACTGCCAGCCAACGAATCCACTCATCCGGCCGGCTGACGCCCGCCATCGCCGGCGGCGCGATCTGCACCAGCGCGCCGATGGCGATGATGCTGCTGATGGCGTTGGTCACGCTCATCAGCGGCGTGTGCAGGGCGGGCGTGACGTTCCACACCACCATGTAGCCCACGAAACAGGCCAGCACGAACACCGTGAAGTGGCCGAGGAATTCAGCCGGGGCGTAGGCGCCGATGAACCAGAACAGCGCCGCGGCCACGCCGAACATGATCGCCAGGCGATTGCCCGACATGGGCGCGCTGCCGCCGCGAGAATGTGTTTTTGCAGGCGTTGAAATTTTCTTCTCAGAAGAAACCAATTGGGGCGGCGCTGGAAGTTTCGGCGTGGGCGGCGGCCAGGTGATGCTGCCGTCCTTGATGACCGTCAGGCCGCGAAGGGCTTCATCGTCCATGTTGACGTTGATGACGCCGTCCTTGGTCTTGCACAGTTCCTCGGCCAGCCGGAACAGGTTGTTGGAGTAGAGCGTGGAGGACTGCCTCGCCAGCCGGCTGGGCAGGTCGGTGTAGCCGATCAGAGTTACACCATGCTTGACCACGATTTTTCCGGGCTCGGTCAATTCACAATTGCCGCCTTGTTCGGCCGCCAGGTCCACGATCACGCTGCCCGGCTTCATCGACCGCACCATCTCCGCCGTGATCAGCCTTGGCGCCGGCTTCCCGGGAATCAGCGCCGTCGTAATGATGATGTCCACTTCCCTCGCCTGCTTCGCGTACATCTCGCGCTGAGCTTTCTGAAAACCCTCGCTCATCACCTTGGCGTAGCCGCCGCCGCCGGAGCCTTCCTCCTGGTAATCGACCTTCACGAATTCGCCGCCCAGCGACACCACCTGGTCGGCCACTTCGGCACGCGTGTCGTTGGCCCGCACGATGGCGCCCAGGCTGGCGGCGGTGCCGATCGCAGCCAGGCCGGCGACGCCGGCGCCGGCGATAAACACTTTGGCCGGCGGAACCTTGCCGGCGGCGGTGATCTGGCCGGTGAGGAAGCGGCCGAAAGCGTGCGCGGCCTCGATCACGGCGCGGTATCCGGTGATGCCGGCCATGGAAGTCAGCGCGTCCATCTTCTGCGCGCGGCTCAGCATGCGCGGCAGCGAGTCCATCGCCAGCACCGTGACCTTGCGCGCCGCGAGCTGCTGCATCAGTTCGGGGTTCTGCGCAGGCCAGATGAAGCCGATCAGGACCTGGCCCTCGTGCATCAGGCCGACTTCTCGGGCGTCCGGGGCGCGCACCTTGAAGACGATGTCGGCGGCGGACCACAGCGCCGCCGCGTCGGGCGCGACCTGCGCCCCCACCGCCTTATATGCGTCGTCGTCGAAGTTCGCCGCGTCGCCGGCGCCAGACTGCACGGAAACCGTGAAGCCGAGCTTCACCAGCTTCTGGACCACCTCGGGAACCGTGGCAACGCGCTTCTCGCCGGGGAACGTCTCGGCCGGAACACCAATCCGCATCTGGAGCCTCTCTGTCAGGAGGCCGGATTTTACGACGACTCCGCGGCCAAGGCTCGCGCCACCGCAGGCATGGCGGCCGTGCGGCGGCGGTGCTCCAGCACCCGGGGCAGCTTCGCGAGGTCGACACCGTCCGCCTCCAGCCACTGCGCCAGCGTGAAGAGGTACATGTCGCAGATGCCGAAGTCGGCGCCGAGCACCCAGGGCCCCTCCAGCATCCCCTGCTCGATCAGCCCGAAAGTCGCGGCAACGGACTTCGGCGCCCCGCGCTTCATGCCTTCGATGGTGGCCGGATCCTCCGACCAGCGCGGACCTCGCATCCGGTGCGCGTGCGCCACGTGGACGGTGGAACACATATAGCTGTTGAACGCCTGCGCCTCCGCGAGCGCGAACGGATCGTCCAGCGGCGCAAGCCGCGCCGCCGGGAATATCTGTGCGACATACATCAGCACCGCCGGCGTCTCCGTCAACACCCCCCGCTCAGTCACCAGCGCCGGCACTCGCGCCTTCGGATTGATCGCGAGGTAGGCAGGTTTCTTCTGCTCCTCCTTCGCAAAATCCACCTTCACCAGCTCATAGCGCGCACCGGCCTGCTCCAGCGCGATGTGTGTCGCGAGCGCGCAGGTACCGGGGGTGTAGAAGAGCTTCAGCATCGTGAAACGCGAAGA
>JANXUV010000205.1 GCA_025356085.1 Betaproteobacteria bacterium | reverse complement strand
AATGTCGCGGAAGCGGTGAAGGGCAAGAAGATCGCGATCTTCGGCTTGCCGGGTGCGTATACCCCGACTTGCTCCGCCAAGCACGTGCCGAGCTACCTGCAGAACCTGGACGCGCTGAAGGCGAAGGGCGTGAGCGAGGTCTGGTGCGTTGCGGTGAACGACGCGTTCGTGATGGCGCACTGGGGCAAGGACCAGAAGGCGATGGGCAAGATCCGCTTCCTGGCGGACGGCAGCGCGGCCTGGGCGAAGTCGCTGGGCCTGGAGCTGGACCTGAACGCGCGCGGCATGGGCATGCGCATGAACCGCTTCTCGCTGCTGGTGGATGACGGCACGGTGAAGCAGGTGAATCTCGAAGGCCCGGGCAAGTTCGAGGTTTCCGACGGCGCCACCATGCTGAAGCAAGCGTAAGGTTGCCGTTACACGCTGATACAAATGCTCACAGCGCGGTACAAGGCGGCTGGCTAGTCTGGGGTCGTCATTAACCAACGTAGGGGACCAAAGATGAACCGTTTTATTCCCGCCCTGGCCGCAGCGTGTTTCGCGTTGGCCTCAGCAACGTCGTTCGCGCAGGCGCCCGGCGGCGACGCCGGCAAGGGTCAAATGGGACGTCACATGACGCCCTGCAGCCAGGAACCCGATCCGGCCAAGTGCGAAGCGAACCGCAAGCAGATGCGCGACCAGTACAAGGCCGCGCACGAAGCCTGTAAGGACTCCAAGGACAAGCGCGGCTGCATGGTCGAGAACTACTGCGGCAAGCAGGCGAACCCGGGCGAGTGCAAGGCGAAGGCCGCCGAGCACAAGCAGAAGATGGGCCAGCGCATGGACCAGCGCCAGGCCGCGGCCGAAGCCTGCACGGGCAAGCGCGGCGACGCTCTGCAGCAGTGCTACCACGATCAGCACATGAAATCCGGCGGCAAGCCGCAGGACAAGAAGTAAGCGTCAGCTGAACTGAGCGGCGCGCGAGGGCGGCAACAGCCTGCCCCGCGCGCCGTTGTTTTTTGGGCCGGGCGGCGGCGGGAACTCCCGGGGCCGACGCGTGTCTGAGCGGTGGCGTCGCTGTGCCGCCTTCTGTACGATCCTCACATGAAAAAATTGCGCTTCGCCGCCCTGCTGCTGTTTGTTCCCCTGCTGTTTGCCTCCCTCGATGCTTTCGCCGCCCCGCAAAAGGTGGCCACGGTGGAAGGCGTCACCGAGTACCGCCTCGACAACGGCCTGCGCGTGCTGATGGTGCCCGACCCGAGCGCCAGCAATTTCACCGTGCACATCAGCTACTTCGTCGGCTCGCGCAACGAGGGCTACGGCGAGAAGGGCATGGCGCACCTGCTGGAGCACATGCTGTTCAAGGGCACCAAACGCCACGGCGACATCAAGGAAGAGCTGAACAAGCGCGGCGCGCGCTTCAACGGCACCACCGCCAACGACCGCACCAACTACTTCGAGACGCTCACCGCCACCGGCGACAACCTGGACTGGACGCTGCAGCTGGAGGCCGACCGCATGGTGAATTCGCTGGTGCGCAAGGAGGACCTCGTCAGCGAGATGACCGTGGTGCGCAATGAATTCGAGCGCAGCGAGAACAACCCGGGCGGCGTGCTAGCCGAGCGCATGCAGCGCCTCGCCTTCGCCGCGCACAACTACGGCAACCCGGTGATCGGTTTCCGCGCCGACATCGAGCTGGTGCCGATCGGGAACCTGCAGGCCTTCTACCGCACCTGGTATCAGCCGGACAACGCCTTCCTCATCGTCGGCGGCAAGATCGAGGAGGCGGCGGCGCTGGCGCTGGTGGAGAAGCGTTTCGGCCCGATTCCCCGTCCCGCGCGCACGCTGCCCGTCCCCTACACCGTGGAAGCGACGCAGGACGGCGAGCGCTCGGTGACGCTCAGGCGCACCGGCGACGTGCAGATCGTCGCCGCGCAGTACCGCATCCCGTCCGCCAGCCACCCCGACTACGCCGCGGTGGACATCCTCACCTCCGCCTACGGCACCGCGCCCACCGGCCGCCTGCACCGCGCGCTGGTGCAGAAGAACCTGGCGACCTCGGTCTGGGGCTACGAGCGCATGCTGCACGATCCGGGCTGGGCGAGCTTCGGTGCGCAGCTGCCCAAGGACGCGGCGCTGGAACCGGCGCGCGATGCGCTGCTGGCCGCGATGGAGGGCACGGAGCGTGCGCCACGCGAGCGCGTGACCGATGCCGAAGTCGAGCGCGCGCGCACTTCGCTGCTGAACGACATGGAGAAGGCGCCGCTGGATTCGCTCGGCTACGTGCGCTTCCTGGGCGAGTTCGCCTCGATGGGCGACTGGCGCCTGTTCTTCCTCTACCGAGAGCGCATCCGCAAGGTGACGACCGCCGACGTGCAGCGCGCGCTGGATTCCTATTTCAAGCCGGCCAACCGCGTGCTCGGCGTCTTCGTGCCCACCGACAAGCCCGAGCGCGCCGACATCCCGCGGGCGCCCGCGCTCGCCCAGGCGATCGCCGGGTTCAAGAGCAGCGAAGTGGTGCAGGCGGGCGAAGTCTTCGACCCGACGCCGCGGAACATCGAGGCGCGCGTGGTGAGGAAAACCCTTTCCAACGGCATCAAGGTCGCGCTGCTGCCGAAGAAGACGCGCGGCGCCACGGTGATCGCGCAGCTGTCGCTGTACTGGGGCGACGAGCAGAACAAGACCAACCGCGCGCGCGCCTGCGGCTTCGCCGACGGGATGATGATGCGCGGCTCGCTGAAGCGCACCCGCGCCGAGCTGCAGGACGCTTTCGAGAAGCTGCAGGCCAACGTCGGCGTCGGCGTCAACGGCGCCAACATCAACGTGCGCCGCGCGCGGCTGGACGACACGCTGCGCCTGGTGGCCGAGGCGCTGCGCGAGCCGGCGTTCCCGGCGAGCGAGTTCGAGGAGCTGCGGCGCGAGGCGCTGACGGGCGTCGAAGCACAGCGCGGCGACCCCGCCGCAATCGCCGGCGAGCGCCTGGCGCGCTACCTCAATCCCTGGCCGGCCGGCCACTGGAACTACGTCAACTCCACGGACGAGCGCATCGCCCAGATCAAGTCGGTGACGCTGGAGGAGGCGAAGCGCTGCTACGCGGATCTCGTCGGCGCCAGCGGCGCGCAGTTCGTGGCGGTCGGCGATTTCGACCCCGAGGCGCTGATGCGGCTGATCCAGGAGCTGTTCGGCGCCTGGAAGAGCCCGGCGCCCTATGCGCGCATCCAGCAGCGCTATTTCGAGCGCGCGCCGATGGAGGACACCGTGCTCACGCCGGACAAGGCCAACGCGGTGCTGCGCGCCGGCATGAACCTGCCGCTGCGCGACGACAATCCGGATTTTCCGGCGCTGCTGCTGGGCAACTATCTGATCGGCGGCACTTCCAGCGGCCGGCTGCCGGCGCGAGTGCGCGAGAAGGAAGGCCTCTCCTACAGCACCTTCAGCCAGCTGAGCGCCGGCCAGCAGGATGCCGCCGGCAGCTTCGGCGTGTCGGCGATCTACGCGCCGCAGAACCGCGAGCGCGTCGAGCGCGCCATCCGCGAGGAACTGGAGCGCGCGCTGGCGCAGGGCTTCGAGGAGGCCGAGTTCGAATCCGCGAAACAGGGGCTGCTGGAAGCGCGCCGCGTGCAGCGCGGGCAGGACAGCGCCCTCGCCGGCCGGCTGTCGAATTACCTGTACATCGGGCGCACTTTCGCCTGGGACTTGGAACTGGAAGCGCGCCTCGCCGCGCTCAAGCCCGCCGAAGTGCGCGACGCGCTGCGCCGGCACATCGATCCGAAGAAGCTGTCGATCCTGAAGGCGGGCGACTTCAAATAATCAGGGCGGCGGCCCCGGCTGGTCGACGATCAGCCGCGTCTTCTGCTCCGTCGGCGCGCCGCGCCGGGCGCTGATTTCCAGCACGGCCGCGGGAATCGAATCGCGGTAGGCGCGCGCGCTCTGCACCCGCAGGGCGGCGATGCGCCGGTCCAGCTTGTCCGCGGCATCCGTCATGCCCCGCGATGCGAGGATGTTGCGCATCCGCACCAGCTCGCCGATCTTTTCGCCCGCGAGGTCCGGCGGCGGCGTGGCGTCCGGCTTGCCCGGCACCGGCTGGGAGCGCATCGGCGCGGCCCACTGTTCGCTCGGCTTGCTCGCCGCGGCGACGAACTGCGCCGGCGAGGCCACCATGCGCGCGATGGCGAGGTGCTTGAACTTGAACGCCCACTCGAGCGCGCCCTCGCCGCGGTCGTTCTTCACGCTCAGGTCGGCGCCCTTGGCGATCAGCTGCCTGACCAGCTGGTCGTGGCCTTCATAGACCGCCATCATGATCACGCTGGAGCCATTGGTGCTGCGCGCGTTGATATCCGCGCCTTTGTCGAGCAGCAGCGCCGCCGCGTCGGCGCGCCCGGCGAACACCGCGTAGTGCAGCGCGCTCCATTGCATCGAATCGCTGTTGACGCGCGCGCCTTTCGACAGCAGCCACTGGATCGCCTGGATCTGCCCGCGCCAGGCCGCGTGCATCAGCGGGCGTTCGCCGGAGGCGTTGGGCTTGTTGACATCGGCGCCGCGAGCCACCAGCAGCTCCATCATGCGGATGTCGCCGTTCCAGGCCGCGATCATCAGGCCGGTGCCGATGCGGTCGGCGAGGAAGTTCGGATCGAGCCCGGCATCCAACCACTCACGCACCTGCGCAACGTTGCCCGCCTCCACCTGCACGCCGTAATAAACCGGGTCGGGCAGCGCCGGCCCGCCGAACAGGCGCTGCAGCTGCGCCTGCGGCATGCACGCGTGCGACAGCAGCAGCGCGCACAGCGCATACTTTGCAAGCATCCTGCTGATAGAGTGTCGCGACACCGTTTTTTCTTTCAGCCGTCCATTGATCAACAACGCTCGCCTACTTGCCCGGGCCCTGGCTGTTTCAATCGCCCTGCATGCGGCGGTGCTTTTCGTCGGCCTCCGGCCTGACGCGCCAAGGCCGCAGCCCGCGCCGACCGAACTCAAAGTACGCCTGCCCGAGTCGCCTGCCGTGCCCGAAGCTCAGCCGCGCCTGCTGCCGCCCCCCGATCCACCTCGGAATGCTAACGCAGTGGCGGCGGCGGGCAAAAACCGCCCCGCATCGGGACCTCCCCGGCAATTGACCGGAGAAGCCGCGCTCAAGGCCGCCGAGCAGATGGCGCGCGAACTGCCCTACCCGGCCGAGGCCATCGAGCGCGGGCTGGAGGGCGAGGCGCTGGTGCTGCTGTTTCTCGATCGCGGCGGCAATGTGATCGCCGCCCGGCTGGAATCGGGCAGCGGGCACGCGATTCTCGACGAAGCCGCGCTGCGCGCGGCGCGGCAGCTGCATTCCCTGCCCGACAGCGCGCCGCGCGAAGCGCTGCTGCCGGTGCGCTTCCGGCTGCGCTGATTTACCTCTTCAGCAAGTCGCGGATTTCTTCCAGCAGCACTTCCTGCCGCGGTTTGGCCGCGGGCGGCGGCAGCTCTTCGCGCTTCAGGCGGTTGACCAGCTTGATGATGAGAAAAATCGCCCAGGCGATGATCAGGAAATCGAGGCAGGTCTGCAGGAACTTGCCGTACTTGAGGGTCGCCGAACCGACCTTGACCGCCAAATCGCTGAAATTGAGGCCGCCCATCAGAACGCCGATCATCGGCATCACCACGTCCTCCACCAGCGAGCCGACGATCTTGCCGAAGGCGGCGCCGACGATCACCCCGACGGCCAGGTCCATCACGTTGCCCTTGACCGCGAACTCGCGGAATTCCCTGACGATGCTCATCACGTCTCCTAGTCGATCGGGTCGTAGCTTACTTCGAGAATCTCGAGTTCTTCGACGCCGCCCGGTGTCTTCAGCGTCACCGTGTCGCCCTCGCGCGCCTTGATCAGCGCCTTCGCCACCGGCGAAATCCACGATATCCGGTTCCTCGGCGAATCGGTCTCGTCAACGCCGACGATGGTGACAGTGCGTTCTTCGCCTTCCTTTGTTTTTACTTTTACAGTAGAACCAAAGAAAACCTGGTCGCTGTCCCTGCCCGCGGCGTCCACCACTTCGGCCGCTTCCAGGCGCTTGATCAGGAAGCGCACGCGGCGGTCGATCTCGCGCAGCCGCTTCTTGCCGTACAGGTAGTCGCCGTTCTCCGAGCGGTCGCCGTTCTTGGCTGCCCAGGACACCGTGCGCACCACCTCGGGCCGCTCGACCTCGACCAGCTGCTTCAGCTCCGCCCTCAGGCGCGCGTAGCCGGCGGGCGAGATGTAGTTCTTCGCCGGCAACGGCGCAGGCTCGACCTCCAACTCCTCCTCCGCATCGCTTTCGCGCGTGAAAGCCTTTGACATGACAGGAAATTCTACCCTCCCGGCCGGGCGATTCCGCCCTTGCCAGCCTGCCCGCCAAACCGCAGAATCCGGGTTCGGGCCCCAAAGAGCCCGGCCAAGCACCCCGGGGAGAACGAGATGGCGATACAGCTGCAAAAAACGGTTGAAAAAGACGACCTGATCACCAGGATGCGGATCCGCGAGGTGCTGCTGTTCGGGCTCATCGTGATGGCCGCGATCCTGGCCCAGCTGCCGCACGAAATCCTCGAAGACAACGGCATCAATCGCAACTACCTGCTCGGCGTGCTCGGCAGCGGCATCGTCCTCGGCCTGTTCTTCTACCTGAAGTTCTTCTTCTTCCTGGCGGTGGTGCTGCTGATCCTCGGCTCCAACCTCGACCAGCAGATTTCCGAATACATCAACATCTCCAAGATCCCTCTGGTGCTGTCGCTGGTGGCGATGGTCGGCATTTCGCTGATCAACCACGTGGTGAAGCTGATGCCCACCGGTCTGGAAGAGCGGCCGAAGGAAAAGAGCCCGGAAGGCGTGCGCGCCCTGTTCTACGCCATCGAGAAGAGCAACCTGGTGTACGCGCAGAAGGTGCTGCAGATGAACTTCGACGCCAACCTGATGCACGACAACGGCTACACCGCGCTCGCCTACGCCGCCATGAAGGGCAACGGCCGCATGGTCGAGCTGCTGCTGCGCAACAGCGCCGACCCGACGATCACCACCAAGGACGGCGATACGCCGGTGGAACTCGCGCTGCGCCTCGGCCACTCCGAAGTGGCCGATATCCTCAAGCAGGCGCGCCTGCAGAAGCAATCGGGCGAGCCTGTCGCCCCACCCGCGGAGCCCACGCCCGCGTGAGGCTCGTCGCCGCTGCGGTCCTTCTTGCCGCGGCGGTTCCGGTTGCAGGCCAGGTCCAGCTGGAGAAGATCCAGCTGCCGCCCGGCTTTCGCATCGAACTCTACGCATCGGTTCCGAACGCGCGTTCGCTCGCCGTCGGCGCCAAAGGCACCCTCTTTGTCGGCAGCCGCTCGGGCGGCGCGGTGCATGCCATCGCACCCGGCGGCAATGTAACGAAGATCGCCGACGGCCTGAGCATGCCGAACGGCGTGGCGTTCCGCGACGGCGCGCTCTACATCGCCGAAGTCAGCAGAATTTCGAAAATCGACAACGCCGAGACCAGGCCTTCAATTCCCCAGGTCGTCTACGACAAGCTGCCGGGCGAGGTCCATCACGGCTGGAAATTCATCCGCTTCAGCCCGGACGGCAAGCTGTACGTGCCGATCGGCGCGCCCTGCAACGTCTGCGACAGAGAGGGGTATGCACAGATCGGACGCCTTGATCTTTCTTCAGGGAAATTCGAAACCTTTGCAAAAGGCATTCGCAACACGGTTGGTTTCGACTGGCATCCGCTGACGCGGGAACTCTGGTTCACCGACAACGGCCGCGACTGGTTGGGCGACGAGCAGCCGGCCGACGAGCTCAACCGCGCGCCGCGCGCCGGGATGCATTTCGGCTTCCCGCACTGCCACCAGGGCGACCTGCCCGACCCGGAATTCGGCCGCACGCGCAAATGCGCCGAATTCGAGCCGCCCGCGCAGAAGCTGGGGGCCCACGTCGCCGCGCTCGGCATGCGCTTCTACAACGGGACGATGTTCCCGGCCGAATACAGGAACCAGATCTTCATCGCCGAGCACGGTTCATGGAACCGTTCGAAGAAGAATGGATACCGGGTTTCGCTCGTAAAGCTGGCAGACGGCAAGGTCGTTTCCTACCAGCCCTTTGCCCAGGGCTGGCTCCAGGGCGAGTCTGCCTGGGGCCGCCCGGTGGACCTGGAAATCCTTGCCGACGGCTCGCTGTTGGTATCGGACGACAGTGCCGGGGCGATATACCGAATCAGCTACCCCGGTACGCGCTGATACTGTATGCTTGTACATCAGTAGCTGCCGTTATTTAGTGGCTTGAGCCCTTTCAAAAAAG
>JANXUV010000227.1 GCA_025356085.1 Betaproteobacteria bacterium | reverse complement strand
GGCCGCCGCGGCCGCGGCCGCCGCCCGGCAGCGTGACGTCGAGCGCCTCCTCGGCGAGGCGCGACTCCATCTTCGCCTGCGCAAGCTCTCCGCGGCGGCGCTCCAGCGCGGATTCGATGCGCTCTTTCGCGCTGTTTATTTCCTGCCCGGCGGTCTTGCGCTCTTCAGGCGAAAGCTTGCCCAGCGACTTCAACAGCGAAGTCAGTTCGCCGGCTTTTCCCAGATAGCGTGCTTTGACGTTCTCGAGCGATGCAGGGTCGGCGGCGGCGGCGAATTCCGCCGACGCACGCCCGACAATGGTTTCGAGGTCTTGCATCCCCTTGGCCCGGGGACCGGCGTCAGTGAGCCAGACTCGCCTTGATCTGGCCGGCGATCTTGGCGAACGCGGGCTTGTCGAGCACCGCCAGGTCGGCAAGCACCTTGCGGTCGATCTCGATCCTGGCTTTCTTCAGGCCGGCCATGAAGGCGCTGTAGCTCATGCCCAGTTCCCTGACGGCGGCGTTGATGCGGGTGATCCAGAGTGCCCGGATTACGCGCTTCTTGTTGCGGCGGTCGCGGTAGGCGTATTGCCCCGCCTTCATCACCGCTTCCTTGGCGACGCGGTAGACGTTGCCGCGGCGGCCGCGGAAGCCCTTGGCCTTCTTGAGGACTTTCTTGTGGCGCGCGCGCGCCGTTACTCCACGCTTGACTCTTGGCATGGCGCGTCCTTACCCGGAATACGGCAGCATCGCGCGGATCGTCCGCATGTCGCTGTCGTGAACGTTGGTGATGCCGCGCAGCTTGCGCTTCGTCTTGGTCGACTTCTTGGTGAGGATGTGGCGCTTGAACGCCTGCCCGCGCTTGATCGAGCCGCCGGGGCGGACCTTGAACCGCTTCGCGGCGGACTTCTTCGTTTTCATCTTCGGCACAGCAATGCTCCTGTTGATTACCCCGCCGTGGCGGGCTTTGTTTCGTCCTTCTTTGCCTCTTTAGGCGCCTTGGGCGCCTTTTCACCGGCCGGCTTCTTGGCCGCTTTCACCGGGATCACCTTCTTCTTCGGTCCCAGCACCATCACCATCTGGCGGCCCTCGAGGCGCGGGAATTGCTCGATGATCGCCGTTGCCTCCAGGTCCTTGCGCACCCGCTCCAGCAGCCGCACGCCGAACTCCTGGTGCGCCATCTCCCGGCCTCGGAACCGCAGCGTGACCTTCGCCTTGTCGCCTTCCTCGAGGAACTGGATCAGCTTGCCGACCTTGATCTTGTAGTCGCCCTCATCGGTGCTGGGGCGAAACTTGATTTCCTTGACCTGGATCTGCTTCTGCTTGAGCTTGGCTTCGTGGGCCTTCTTCTGCTCGCGGTAGCGGAACTTGCCGTAGTCCATCAGCTTGCACACCGGCGGTACCGCCAGCGGCGCGATTTCGACCAGGTCCACGTTCTGCTCTTCCGCCATCTTCAGGGCATCGCCGACTGCCACGATGCCCAGTTGATCGCCGTTTTCCGCAACGAGCCTCAGCTGCGGCGCGGTGATCTCCCCGTTGATGCGTTGCGCTCTATCGAGTGTGATGGGTGAAAACTCCTCTTCTCGTCAAAAAAAGCGGCTGTGCCGCTACGCGCCTGCCTCGTTGCCGAGGCGTTCGACGAAGGCCGCGAGGCTCATCGCCCCCAGATCTTCACCGCCGCGCGTGCGCACAGCCACGTTCCCAGCCTGCTTTTCCTTGTCGCCGACGACCAATTGGTAGGGCAACTTTTGCAAGCTATGTTCCCGAATTTTATAGGAAATTTTCTCGTTTCGCAAATCACTTTTGGCCCGAAAACCGGCCTTGCGCAAGGCTGCGGCGACCGATTCCGCGTACTCGGCCTGGTCCACGGTGATGCACAGGACCACCACCTGATCCGGGGCGAGCCAGACCGGGAAAGCGCCGCCGAAATGCTCGATCAGGAGGCCCAGGAATCGCTCCATGGAGCCGATGGTCGCCCGGTGCAGCATGGCCGGGGTCTTGCGCGTGTTTTCCGCGGTCACGTACTCGGCGCCCAGCCGCGCCGGCAGGTTGAAATCGACCTGCATGGTGCCGCACTGCCAGACCCGGCCGATGGCGTCCTTCAGGGAATACTCGATTTTCGGGCCGTAGAAGGCGCCCTCGCCCGGCGAGAGCTCGTAGGGGCAGCCCGATGCCTTCATCGCCTCGATGAGCGCCTTCTCGGCCTTGTCCCAGGCCTCGTCCGAACCGATGCGCTTCTCGGGGCGCAGTGCGACCTTGTAGACGATTTCCTCGAAGCCGAAATGCGCATAGACCTTCTGCACCAACGCCGTGTAGGCAACGCACTCGGGCAGGATCTGCTCTTCGGTGCAGAAGATGTGGCCGTCGTCCTGCGTGAAGCCGCGGGTGCGCATGATGCCGTGCAGCGCGCCGCTCGGTTCGTTCCTGTGGCAGGAGCCGAACTCGCCATAGCGCAGCGGCAGGTCGCGGTAGCTCTTCACACCCTTGTTGTAGATCAGGATGTGCCCCGGGCAGTTCATCGGCTTGAGCGCGTAGTCACGCTTCTCCGACTCGGTGGTAAACATGTTGTCGCGGTAGAGCTGCCAGTGGCCGGTGGTTTCCCACAGGCTCCTTGGCAGCACCGTCGGCCCCCGCACTTCCTGATAGCCGCTGTCACGGTAGACCTTGCGCATGTACTGCTCGAGCTGCTGCCAGAGCGTCCAGCCCTTGGGGTGCCAGAACACCATGCCCGGCGCGTCTTCTTCGATGTGGAATAGATCGAGCTGCGTGCCGAGGCGCCGGTGGTCGCGCTTCTCGGCTTCCTCGAGCATCTTCAGGTACGCGTCCTGCTCTTCCTTGCTCGCCCAGGCCGTGCCGTAGATGCGCTGGAGCATCTCGTTCTTCGAATCGCCGCGCCAGTACGCGCCGGCCACGCGCATCAGCTTGAAGACCTTGAGCTTGCCGGTCGAAGGCGCGTGCGGCCCGCGGCACAAATCAATGAAATTGCCCTGGCCGTAGAGGGAAATCTCCTGATCTTCAGGTATCGACTGGATGATCTCGGCCTTGTAGATCTCTCCCTGGTCGCGGAAGAATTTCACCGCGTCGTTCCTGGAAAGAATTTTTCTGGTAACTGCAAAATCCTTTTTTGCCAGCTCCGCCATTCTTTTCTCGATCGCCACGAGATCCTCGGGCGTGAATGGGCGCTTGTAGGCGAAGTCGTAGAAGAAGCCGTTCTCGATCACCGGGCCGATGGTCACTTGCGCGTCGGGGAACAATTCCTTTACCGCGTGCGCGAGCAGGTGAGCGGTGGAGTGGCGCAGGATCTCCACGCCTTCGGAGCTCTTGTCGGTGATGATCGACAGCTCCGCATCGGACTCGATGCGATGGCTGGTGTCGACGAGCTTGCCGTCGACCTTGCCGGCGAGCGCCGCCTTGGCGAGGCCGGGCCCGATGGACTGGGCCACTTCGGCGACAGTAACGGGTTGCGGGAACGACTTCGACGAGCCGTCGGGGAGACGGATATTTGGCATCAGGCTTGCACTGCGGATTCTAGCGACTCAGTAGCGTCGTCCCTGATTGAACTCCACTTTGAGCCGCGCAATCTCGCGCCGCAGGGATTCGACCTCCGCCAGCGCGGCTGCCGCCTCCGTTTTCACCTCGGCGCCCGCCGCGGGGCTGGTCAGCCCCGTCAGTGCCAGGCGATGGCGCTCGTTGGCCGCCGTCCAGCGCGCCACCAGCCGCTCTTCCTGTTCACGCCATGTCTTGCGCTTGTCCATGCGTGTCCTCAGGCCACCTGCCGGGTGAGGTGGTAGCCGTCGCAATTCGAGCAGCGGTAGGTGCCGAGCTCCGGCACGCCTTCACGCTCCTGCTGGCGCGAGGCCATCACCATCGCATCGACCTCCGACCAGTAGCGCCGCTTGACGAGGCAACTGCGTTCTTTGTCGCTCGGCTGGGATTGCATCAGAAGCATGCGGACAGTATGGGTGATGCGAAGGTAAATTGGTAGGCGCGATTGGACTCGAACCAACGACCCCTACCATGTCAAGGTAGTGCTCTAACCAGCTGAGCTACGCGCCTGCAGGGGCCGAATTTTACAGGATTCGGCGCCGCAGGCGGCCTGCGAAGCCCCAGTCCGCGGGTTAGTCCTTATATCCCTCGATCGACACCCAGAGGAGCACGTCGTCGCCGATCGCCGGCACACCGTACTTCATGCCGAAATCGGTGCGCTTGACGCTGCCCGAGGCGTTGCCGCCGCACATCGGCTTTTTGCTCATCGGGTTGTCCTTGCAGACCCAGCGCTCGACCTTCAGCGTGACCGGCTTGGTGACGCCGAGCAGAGTCAGGGTGCCGGCGATCTCGGCCGGGTTGTCGCCGGCGAACTTGACGCCGGTGGACTTGAAGCTCATGCGCGGGAATTCGGCGACGTTGAAGAAATCCGCCGTCTTCAAGTGATCGTCCAGCGTGCGCGGGCGGCTGCCCTTCACGTTGTCCCCGGAGGACACCGTCGCGGTCTCGATGTTCAGCTCGACCGAACCGGACTTCGCCGCGCGGTCCAGGGTGAACTTGCCGCTGAGGTGCTCGAAGCGCCCGCGCTGATGCGACACGCCGAGGTGCTCGACCTCGAAATACGCATAGGTGTGATTCGGATCGATGGTGTAGTTCTCGGGCGCCGCCAGCGCCGCCAGCGGAAATGCAAGAGCGAAGGCGCCCAAAACAATTTTATTCATTCGTATTTCTCCAGTGATTGAGAATCAAAGACCGAGGCGCTGTTGCACCTCGGGCCAGGCAAGCAAACATGCGGCGAGGCTGACTATTCCGCCGTACGCCGAGGCGACGATGGCCTGCAACCAGATGCCGCCCCTTGGCAAGGGTAACAGCGTCGCCACCGGCACCAGCGCCAGCACCGCCGCGACGTACCAGGGCAGCGGCGAGCCGAGCAGCGCGCCGGCGGCCAGCAATCCGCAGGCGGCGCCCGCGCTGAGCGCGAAAGTAGCGCCTGCCTGGATCGTCCTGCCCAGCAGCATCTGCACCAGCAGGAAGGCGCCCGCCCCCGCGCCGACGGACGCCGCGTACTGCCCGTAGGAACCCGAAGCGGACAGCACCGCGCTGATGCCGATGCCCAGGCCAAGCGTGAGCGCAGCCGCGCCCGCGCGCACGGGGTCATCGCGCAATGCGAAGCAGGCGCCGACCAGCCAGGCGACCAATGCCGCGACACCGGCGCCGGCAGCGAGCATCGCCGCCATTTCCTTCTGCTTGAGCACGTTCCAGCCCACCCAGATCACCAGCAGGCCGAAAATCAGCCCCAGCAGCGGGCCGGCGACCCGCGTCGGCTTGAACGCCAGGTCGACGATGATCCCCAGCGCCGGCGCAGCCAACGCGATCAAAAGGATCTTCTGCTGCGCGGAAGCCGGGGGAAACGCAAAGCCGCCGATCAAGTAGACCGCGGTGCCGAGCGCGGCAACAATCGCCAGGCCCGCCAGGCGGACGGAAAACAGCGCGAACACCACGACCAGCGCGACCGCGAACGGCGCCAGGCCGCCCTGCACTGCCGGATTGTTGAGCAGGTCCTGCATCAACCCCTCCCCACCCGAATCACGCCCGCGACCGCCTTCACCGCCACGAATGCGCGCCGCAGGTGCGCGACGTCGGCCACCTCGAAACTGAAGCGCATATGCGCGAGATCGCTGCGGCTCTGCGTGCGCACCGCAGTGACGTTGATGCGCTCGCGCGCGAGCGCCTCGCCGATGTCGCGCAGCAGTCCCTGGCGGTCCGAGGCCGTCACCAGCACATCGACCGGATAGGCGGCATTCGTGCGGGAGCCCCACCGGGCATCAATCAGACGCTCGGGACTGCGCTCGGCGAGGCGCTTCAGGGCCGCGCAATCCTCGCGATGCACCGAGACGCCCTTGCCGCGCGTGACGAAGCCGCGCACCGGATCGGGCGGCACCGGCTTGCAGCACTTGGCGAGCTGCGTCATCAGCCGGTCCATGCCGACGATGAGCAGGCCGCCGTCCGAAGCGGATCGGGGTTTGGCTTTCTTTACTTTCCCGGGCTGAATTTCCCGGGAAGGAAGAGCAACAGAACCCACTAGTTCGCGCAGCGCCGCCTGCAGCTGGCGCAGGTTGACCTCGTCGCGTGCCACCGCGGCGAACAATTCATCGTGCTTCGCGAAGCCGAGCTTGTGCGCGAGCTGCTCGAGGTTGGCCTGCATCGCGCCCTCGCGCCGCTGCTCCTTTTCCACCGTGGCGCGGCCCTGCGCGACGGTCTCGGCGAGCTGCTGCACGTTGAACCATTGCCGCACCTTGCCGCGCGCGCGGTGGCTCTTCAGGAAACCGAGCGCGGGGTTCAGCCAGTCACGCGAGGGACCGCCGCTCTTCGCGGCAATGATCTCCACGCGCTGGCCGCTGGCGAGCGAATAGTCCAGTTTCACCAGTTGGCCGTCCACTTTCGCGCCGCGACAGCGGTGGCCGAGATCGGTATGCAGCGTGTAGGCGAAATCCACCGGCGTCGCGCCCGCCGGCAAGTCCACGACCTTGCCCTGCGGCGTGATGACATAGATGGTGTCGTCCAGCGACGCCTTCTTCGTTTTCTCCGCCCAGCCCACGCTGCCAGCACCATCCGCCACTTCATCGCGCCAGGCCAGCAGTTCCCGCAGCCAGGCGATCTTGCTGTCGAACGCGACGTCGTTCCTCGCAGGGGCGTGCGTCTTCGACGCTTTCGAGCTTTCCTTGTAACGCCAGTGCGCCGCGATGCCGAATTCCGCCTGCCGGTGCATCTCCTCGGTGCGGATCTGCACTTCCAGCGTGCGCCCGCCCGGCCCGATCACCGCGGTATGCAACGACTGGTAATTGTTTCCCTTGGGGCGCGAAATGTAGTCGTCGAACTCCTTGGGAATCGGCTCCCACAAGTCGTGCACCACGCCAAGCACGCTGTAGCAGTCGGCGGCCGTGGGCACGATCACGCGCAATGCGCGCACGTCGTGCACGTCGGAAAAATCGAGCTGCTTGGCACGCATCTTGTTCCAGATTGAATAGATGTGCTTCGGCCGGCCGGTCACCTCGGCCCGCAGGCCGATTTTCTTCAATTCGCCACCGAGAACTTCCATCGCGTTCGCAATGTAGTGCTCGCGCTCGAGGCGCTTCTGGTCCAGCATCTGCGCGATCTTCTTGTAGAGCTCGGGCTCGATGTAGCGGAACGACAGGTCTTCCAGCTCCCACTTCAGCTGCCAGACGCCGAGCCGGTTGGCAAGCGGCGAGTAGATGTCGAGCGATTCGCGCGCGTAGGCCTTGCGCTCCTCCGAGGGGTTCTTCGCGAACCAACGCAGCGTCTGCGTACGCGAGGCCAGGCGGATCAGCACCACGCGGATGTCCTCGACCATACCGAGCACCATCTTGCGCAGGATCTCGTTCTGCTCCCCGGCCGAGGCGCGCGTCTGCACGCGCAGCTTGTAGAGCTTCTCGACGCCGCTGGCGAGCCCGGCGATCTCCTCGCCGAACTCCGCTTTCAGGCGCTCGGGCTCGTCGAGGATCTTCGGCACCGCGAACAGCACACCCGCCGCCTGCGCAGCCGGATCGCCGCCGATCGACGCGAGGCTGGCAGCCAGCCCAAGCGCGTGCGGCCATACCGGCTCACCGGTGGATAGCGTCTGCCCTTCGTAAAGCGGCCGCGCGAACGCGTACGCGCGTTCGACAAGCGCGTCTTGGACGCGCCCGTCCATCGCGTCCTGGGGGCGAAGCTGTACGACGGAAACCATGCTGCTATTGTACTGGCCGTCATGGGCTGGCTTCGCGACTGGAAACGCAGGCGCATTCTCGAACGCCACCCGTTCGACGATGCGCTCTGGAAACGCGCGTTGCATCACCTGCCCTTCCTCGGCGGACTGTCGGCGGACGAGGAGCGGCGGCTGAAGGAACTCGCCATCGTGTTCCTTGCCGAAAAACAGCTCACGCCGGTGCACGGCCTCGCACTTACGGATGACGACCGCGTGGAAATCGCGCTGCAGGCCTGCCTGCCGGTGCTGGAACTGGGCCTGGACTGGTACGACGGCTGGGTCGGCATCGTGGTGCATCCGACCGATTTCCACGTGCAGCGCAGCGAAACCGGAGAAGACGGCGTGGTGCACGAATGGGCCGACGAACTCGCCGGCGAATCCTGGCCCGGCGGCCCGGTGGTGCTGTCCTGGGAAGCGCTCGACGACTCGGGCTCGGTGGCCGCTGGCGGCGCCAACGTGGTGATCCACGAATTCGCGCACATGCTCGACATGCAGACCGGCGAGGCCGACGGCGTGCCGCCGCTGCCCTCGCGCGCGGCGCGCGAGCGCTGGATCGAAACATTCGACGCCGAATTCGATCGTTTCAGCAAGGACGTGGATACCGGCAAGGAAACCTGTCTCGATCCCTACGCCGCGGAGCACGAAGCGGAGTTCTTCGCGGTCGCGAGCGAGGCCTTCTTCGAATCGCCGAACGCGCTGCGGCGCGAATTCTCCGGCCTCTACGGCCTGTTCACGGGTTTCTACAGGCAGGATCCGTCGCAAAGGCTGAAAACATGAAGACCCTGCTGATTGTCTTTCACACCGGCGGCGTGAAGACCGCGCGCATGGCCGAGGCGGTCGAACGCGGCGCGCGGACCGAGCCCGGCGTCACGGTGATCGTCAAGCGCTGCGCCGAGGCGGGGCCGGACGACCTGCTCGCCGCCGACGGGCTGATCCTCGGTACGCCGGAGAACTTCGGCTACATGTCGGGAATGATGAAGGACTTCCTCGAGCGCGTGTTCTACGCCTGCGAAGGCAAGGTCAATGGCCGGCCGTACGCGCTGTTCGTCGGCGCCGGGCAGGACGGCGGCGGTGCGGTCAATTCGGTGGAGCGGATCGTGACGGGTTTGCGGCTGGAGAAGAAATGCGAGCCGGTGATCGGCTTGAAAGAACTGACTCCCGACATTCTTTCCAAATGCGAGGAGTTGGGCGCGGCCTTCGCCGCGGGACTCGCCCTGGGCGTCTTCTAGAGCACCAGACTGTCGCCCTCGGCGGGCGCTTCGCAGACCACTTTGGAACCAAGGCGCGCGAGTTCCTTGCGCGCGTCGTCGAGCTTGGCGTCGATGTCGACGTCGGTCTGGTCCGGGTCGTGGTGGAACAGGTGCAGCCGCTTGACCTGCGCGCGCGCGGCGAAATCGCACACCTGGCTGACGCAGGAGTGGCCCCAGTCCACCTTGGACGGGTATTCGTGGTCGCGGTAGGTGGTGTCGGTGATAAGCACGTCGGCGTCGCGCGCGAAGTCCGCCAGCCGCTCGACATAGCGCGCGTCATGGCGCGGATCGCTCGGCAGGTAGAGCTCGTTGTCGGTGACGTAGCAGATGACGCGGCCGCGGCAGGTCAGCCGGTAGCCCAGGCAGTAGCCCGGGTGGCGCAGCAGCATGGTGTCGAGCCGCACCGGCCCGAACTGCAGAGTCTCCTCGCGCAGGTCGCGGAACACGATGCGCGCGCCGAACTCGCGGATGGTGACCGGGAAGTACACGCTCTCCATCTGCGCGCTGATCGCGCGCTCGATGGTGAGGTCGCCCTGGTAGGGGCCGTGGATTTCGATCTGGTTGCCGCGCACGTACATCGGCCCGAAGAACGGCACGGTGTTGATGTGGTCCCAGTGCGTATGCGAGATGAAGATGCGTCCGGAAAAGCGCTCCGCCGAACCGCCCATGATGCGGTCCGAGAGTTTCTTAATGCCCGAGCCGCAGTCGAAGATATAGAGCGGCTCGCCGCCGCCGACATCGACGCTGACGCAGGGCGTGTTGCCGCCGTAGCGCGTGTACGCCGGGCCCGGCGCGGGCAGCGTGCCGTGCACACCCCAGTACTGCACCGAAACCCGCTCGGAGACGATCTCGAACACCGATTGCATGAAGGTCTCGCGGTGGATCGGCTTGGTGATGTAGCCGTCGGCGCCCATTTCTTTCGCGCGCCGCCGGTCGAATTCATAGCTCTTGGCCGACAGGATCAGGATCTTCATGCCAGCCAGCGCCGGCCTGGCGCGCAGCTCGCGCGTCAGCTCGAAGCCGTCCATCACCGGCATCATCACGTCGGTGATCACGCAGTCGGGCAGCTCTTCCGGGATGTCCTTCAGCGCGCCGGTGCTGGAAGCGCGCACCACCACCTGGTGGCCCGCTTCGGTCAGCAGGCGCGACACCAGCGCCAGCGTGTCCGGGTCGTCGTCGACGATGAAGAATTTCATGGCTGCCCGGATTTTAGCAGCGGGACGAGCGGCATTCGCGGCTATGATTCGCGCATGGCGGACAACGTGCTCGAGCAGGCGGTCAAGGGCTGGGCGCGCACGATGCCGGCGCGCACCACGGAACTCACCTCGGACAAGGCCGGCTTTGGGCACTTCTGGCTGAAGTCGGGCGACCTGCTGGCGCGGCTGCCGTCGAAACCGAAGCGCAACGCCGACGAAGCTGCGGCCGCGGTGGAGATCCTCGCGCTGGCGCGCGACTCGCGCACGCGATTCATGCGCGCGCACGCGCGCGGGATCTACGAAACACTCACCGCGGGACGCACCCGCTTCGTGCGTATCGACGACCTTTGCGAGCGCGCCGCAAAGGAGTATCCCGGGCTGGTGCCGGACGCGAAGGCGCTGGAGCGCGACTCGGGGATCCCGCAGGGCGAAAAGGACGGCTTGGAAGTGGACCAGGGCATCTTCCTCTCCCATGTGCTGGCCGAACCGGCCGCGGGCGCGCACCTGTGCCACGCGATGCTGCTGCCGAGGGAGGAGTCGCGGGAGCGCCTGAAGAATTTCACGGGGAAAATGCAGTTCGAAGGCGCGAGCATCGAACGGGTCGGCAAGGCGTCCGTCGTCACCATGCAGAACCCGCGCTACCTGAACGCCGAGGACGAAACCACTATCGCGGGGCTGGAAACGGCGATCGACCTGGCGCTGCTCGACCCGCAGACCGAGATCTGCGTGATCCGCGGCGACACCGTCACGCACACCAAGCACGCCGGCAAGCGCCTGTTTGGCGCCGGCATCAACCTGACGCACCTCTACCAGGGCAAGATCCGCTTCCTCTGGTACCTCCTGAGAGATTTGGGTTTGGTGAACAAGCTCTACCGCGGCCTCGCCGTGCCGGACGCCCCGCCCGAAGAAGATTCCGTCGAG
>JANXUV010000181.1 GCA_025356085.1 Betaproteobacteria bacterium | reverse complement strand
TCGCCTATTTCGACCAGATGCGCGACGCCCTCGACCCGGAGAAGACGGTGGCAGAGACCATCAGCCCCGGCTCAGACTTCGTGGAACTGGAAAGCGGCCGCAAGCACGTCATGAGCTACCTGCAGGACTTTCTTTTCCCGCCGCGCCGCGCCCAGTCGCCGGTGCGCATGCTCTCGGGCGGCGAACGCAACCGCCTGCTGCTCGCGCGCCTTTTTGCGCGCCCGGCCAACGTCTTGGTGCTGGACGAGCCCACCAACGACCTCGACATCGAATCGCTAGAGCTGCTGGAAGCCGCGCTGCAGGACTACTCGGGCACCCTGCTCCTCGTCAGCCACGACCGCGCGTTCCTCGACAACGTGGTCACGCAAACCATCGCCGCCGAGGGCGGAGGCAAGTGGAAGGAATACGCCGGCGGCTATTCAGACTGGGTCCGGCAAAGAAAAGCGAAAGATGTTGCCGTTACTGAAAAAAACTCTTCCCCCCGTGTGAAAGCAAAAGCCAAACTTTCCTACAAGGAATCCCGCGAGCTGGAAGCGCTGCCGAAGGAGATCGCAGCGCTTGAGGCCGAGCAACAGGCGCTCAGCTCGAAAATGCACGAGGCGGAGTACTACAAGCTACCGCCCGAGACCCTAAAGGCCGACCAGAAGCGCCTGGACGACATCGAGGCGCTGCTGCAGAAGAAGCTGGAGCGCTGGACGGCGCTGGAAGCCTAGCGCGCTTTCTTGCGCTTTTTCGGCGCTGCTTTACGCGCGGCCGGCTTGGCTGCGGCCCGCTCTGGCTGGTCATCTGCACGCGATGGTCCTGGCCGCGGAAGTTGTAGCTGACGTCCCAGTAGGTCGGCGTCTGGCTGGGCGCACTGGCGCATTTCTGCACGTCCTGCGTCTGCGGCTGCTGCGGCTGCCCGGTGATGCGATTGATGTTGGCGCCGGGAACGCTGATGTCGCTCGTCGGGCCCTGCGGCACCTGCTCCCGCTCGACCCAGCAGCGCTGCTCTGCCGCGCCGACCACCGCGCGCACCGAGATGACTTGCGCCTGGTAGAAGGTGATCTCTGCCGCCGCCGTCGCACTGAATGCCAGTGCGCTCAACGCCAGCGCGATACCGAGTTTCTTGTTCATGGGGACTTTCTCTGGGATATGTGGAACCTAGCCCCAGTTTGGCCCGACCAGCCGCCCCAGTCTGTACGCCAGCACACGTCCCAAAAGCCCCTATTCCCGTCGTCCCCGAGCGCCTTTGTCGGGGACCCGGGTTTCAGCTTTTGACCTTCGCCAAAAACCGATCCAGCTGATCCGCAAACCGCTTCTTGTCCGTGTTATCCAGCGGTGCCGGCCCGCCCGTCTGCACCCCGGTCTCGCGCAGCTTCTCCAGAAAATCGCGCGTCGCCAGCCGCTCGCGGATGTTGTCCGGCGAATAGAACTCCCCGCGCGGATTGAGCGCATGCCCGCCCCGCCCGATCACGTCGGCGGCGAGCGGGATGTCGGCCGTGACCACCAGGTCGCCCGGCTCCAACCGCCTGGCGATCTCGTTATCCGCCACGTCGAAGCCGCGCGATACCTGGATCGCCCGGATCCACGACGAGCGCGGCACCCCCAGCAGCTTGTTGGCCACCAGCGTCAGCGGTATCTCCAGGCGCTCCGCGGCGCGGAACAGGATCTCCTTGATGACCACGGGGCAAGCGTCGGCGTCGATCCAGATGTGCATCCACCCATTGTAGGATGGGCGGCCCGTGATCGAACAAACCAATCTCGAATTCCGCACCCGCGGTCGCGGCACCACCGATATCACCGCCGACGTCCAACGCGTCATCACTGAGAGCGGCATCAAGAAGGGCATCTGCACCGTCTTCCTGCAGCACACCAGCGCCTCGCTCATCCTCTGTGAGAACGCCGATCGCGACGTGCGGATAGACCTGGAGATGCTGCTATCGCGCTTGGCGCCGGATAACGATCCGGCCTACATCCACGACACCGAAGGACCGGACGACATGGCGGCGCATGCGCGGTCGATACTGACCTCGAACAGCCTGAGCATTCCCGTCACGGACGGGCAGCTGGCGCTAGGGACTTGGCAGGGGGTGTATCTGTATGAACACCGGCATGCGGGACATGTACGAAGCGTGGTGCTAACTGTCTACTGGTGAAGTAACGGGGATCTGTCGCCGATATAGCCGCTGCACCATTGCGGCGAGAGCGCTGCTCAGGGCAGGCTAATTCTCCCGACGTTGAGGAGGCCGACCATCTTGGCCGGGTTCAATCCGGAGG
>JANXUV010000158.1 GCA_025356085.1 Betaproteobacteria bacterium | reverse complement strand
GATGTGGACCGGCTGGCCGACTTTCCCGATGGTGTTCGTGAAAGGCACCTTGGTCGGCGGCGCCTCGGATCTCGCGCGCCTGCATGCGAGCGGCGAGCTGGCGAAAATGCTGGCGTGAAATTTTTCGCGCTGTTATTTTTTGTCGTATCGGGTATTTCTGTTGCCGCACCCAAACCCTGGTCCACGCTCGAAGGCTGCATCTACATCCCGCACGCCAACAACGATGGCGACAGCTTTCATGTGCGCTGCGGCGATGACGCCTTCGTGCTCCGCCTTTACTTCGTCGATACGCCGGAAACCAACCTGCAGTACCCCGAGCGCACGCGCGAGCAGGCCGAGCATTTCGGCGCCACGCTCGACGACACCCTGAAGGCCGGCAAGGCGGCGGGGGCTTTCGTGCGCGACACGCTGAAAGGCCCCTTCACCGTCGTCACCCGCAAGGCCACGGCCGCCGGCCGCGGCAAGGAACTGCGCTACTACGCCATGGTGCAGGTGGGCGGCAGGAACCTGGACGAAATCCTGGTGTTGCAGGGCCTCGCGCGCGCCAAGGGCGTCGCCGCCAGCGTGCCCGGCGAAAAATCCCGCGCCCACGTCCAGCGCCTGCAGCTGCTGGAAGGCGAGGCGAAGCAGAAAGGCCGCGGCCTCTGGGCGCGCAGGAAATAAATGCAACGCCTCGTTCTTGACACCAACATCTGGCTGGATTGGCTGCTGTTCGAAGACACCGGCATCGCGCGCATCCGCCAGCTGCAGGAGGCGGGCCATGTCGAGATCCTCATCGACGCACCCTGTGAAGCCGAATTCGCCGAGGTGATCACCCGCAAGTTCGCCAAGAAAACGCTCGATGCGCAGGCGCAGGCGGCGGCGCTCGCGCACCTTCGGCGCCTGACCACGCGCATCGACGCGCAGCTCTCGCCCCCTGAGCGCGCGCGCCTGCCGCAGTGCAAGGATCCCGACGACCAGAAATTCCTCGAGCTCGCCTTCGTTGGCGAGGCCGACACCCTGGTTACCAAGGATCGCGCGCTGCTGGAGATTTTCCGGCGCAAGAAGAAGCAGGTCGGGCGCACGGTGTCCTTCCGCATCCTGACCCCGCAAGAGTTCGAAGATTTCTAGCTGGGGTCGAGCGGCGAGGCCGGCTGCTTGATTTCTTCGGCCCAGCGCAGCTTGCGGTAGTCGAAGCCGTGCGCGAGATTCGGTTTGACGATGGCGAAGTAGGGCGAGATGTCGAAATCGCGCGGCACGTACAGGCTGTAGTGGCGGATGTGCAGCAGCTCCTCCTGCAACTGATCCTCGCCCGCGCCGGGCCTGGGCGGCGTCCAGATCGGCAGGATCGGGTAGCGCACGAGGCCGAAGGCCTCCGCGATCATCGTCGAGCAGATGGCGCGCGTCGGGTCGCCGCTGCCCAGCGCGATCATGCGCCGGCGCCAGCGCACCGGCACCGGCGGCTGCGGCAGCAGGTAGCGCGCGAGATCCACCAGGTTCTTCAGGTCGTAGGCCTCGCCGATGCTCTTCACCGCGAAGGCGATCACCTTCTGCAAGTCTTCAGGCGCGAGGCCCACCGGCCGGCAGATGCGCGTGTGCATGCCGGCGAAATACGCCAGCGGCACCGCGCGCACGCCTGCGCGCAGGTCCGCCTCGATCAGCACCTTCGGCTCCTCGCCCGCGGGCGGCGGCCCCAGCGCATCGCCCACGTACAGCGCCGCGTGCGACCAGGTGGACTGCGTCAGGTACTTGATCGCGCCGCTGACGCGCGAGTGGCCCTCGATCAGCAGCACGTCGCCCGGCTCCAGCGCCCCCGCCAGCTTCTCCGGCGGCGAGGTGGCCGCGCGCGCGTCTTGCGGCAGCGGCGTGGCGAGGTACTTGGCGAGCTTGCGCCCGAGCCAGGCAAGGAGGCGGTCCATTGCGATATTCTGGGTGCAATGAAGCGCAAAACCAAGGCGGCAACTGCGAAAGCGAAGCCCGCAGCCAAGTCAGCCAGGCGCAAGCGTGCTCGCCACAACGTCTACGTCATCGAGCTGGACGGCCGGGTGCTCAACCACACGCGTTTTCGCGCCGCCAACCCGAACCGCGACATGACCAAGCCCTGCGTCTACGTCGGCTGTACCGGCTGGTCGCCCGAGAAGCGCTTCGAGAAGCACAAGGCGGGCATCCAGGCCAACAGCTACGTGCAGCGCTACGGCCTGCGCCTGCTGCCGAAGCTCTACGCTTACGCCAACCCGATGCCCTACGACGCCGCGCGCGACATGGAAGTCGAACTCGCCATCGCGCTGCAGGAAGAAGGCTACGCGGTGTGGCAGGCCTGATCGTGTCCACCCTCGACCCCGCCCTGCGCGCCGCCTACCAGCGGGCGATCTACGCCATCTTCGCCAGCCCCGGCGCGGAATTCCGCATCGGCGAGCCCAGCGACATCCTCGACGCGATGATGGCCATGAACCACGTGCGCTGCGCCGCCTTCATCAGCTCCGCCAGCGTGCGCGGCGTGGCCACCCCCGAGAACGAGCGCCGGCTCGCCGACTTCCTGCTCGGCAGCCAGCTCGACGACCTGAGCACCTCCGCCAAGTACCGCGTCTACCGCGGCGAGGGCCGCGACCCCGACGGCAAGTGGACCGCCGAGCCGAGCGTGCTGATCATGGGCATCCCGCGCGCCGAATGCGAGGCGCTTGGCCGGCGCCTGGAGCAGAACGCCATCGTCTTCATCGAAAAGGGCCAGCCACCCGAACTGGTGGTGCTGGTTTAACTGGAGCAGGCCATGATCGAACTACGCGACAAGCTTCGAAAGTTTTGCGCCGAGCGCGACTGGGACCAGTTCCACTCGCCCAAGAACCTCGCCAGCGCGCTCAGCGTCGAAGCCGCCGAGCTGCTCGAGCACTTCCAGTGGCTCAGCGAAGCCGAATCGAAGCACCTGCCGCCCGCCAAGCTCGCCCAGGTGCGCGACGAAATGGCCGACGTGCTGGTCTACCTCGTGCGCCTCGCCGACAAGCTTGATGTAAACCTGCTCGAAGCCGCCGCCGAGAAAATCGAAAAGAACGCTGCCAAATACCCCGCCGACAAAGTCCGCGGCAGCATGAAGAAGTACAGCGAGTACTAGACGATCAGACCAGGCCCAGCTCTTTGAACTTGAGATACAACTCCCTGCACGCCCAGGCATCCGTCGCCGCATAGTTGATCTGCTGCTCCGTCAGCCGCGGCGCCGCCCAGTTCGTGGTCTTGCTTCCTTTGGCCACGCGGATACCGAGAAAAATCCCCGCCATGTTGCGCAAGCCGGTCTGCTTCAGGCCGTGTCGCTTGGCCACCGTGCCGAGGTCGAGCACCGAAGCCTCCTCGAACGGAAACACCTGCTTGAGCTTCTTCAGGTCGTCCGCCACCGAAATCCCCGGTTTGATGATCGACGCCTCGGCAAACAATCCACCCACCACCTTGGAAAAATCCATTTTCGCCAGCTGGAACAGGTACACCGCGCGCCCCGTCGCCGCCTGCACCAGGCTCGGCAGGTACGACTCGCCCACCTTGAACGCCGGCCGCGTCTCGGTATCCCAGCCGACTGCAATCTTCTCGCAGGCAAGGTCTTCCCACGCCCGGTCGAAGTCCTTCGGCGACGCTACCATCACCACCTCACCTTCGTAGCGGCGGACGGGGAGGACGGCCAGGGCCTCGCGGGAGATTTCGCGGGGAATGCCGAATGGAGCGGCAGGCGCATTCGTTGGCTGCATATTTTTCTAGTTGCCGCCCGACACCGTGACAATTGCGCTGCGCGCATGTCCC
>JANXUV010000144.1 GCA_025356085.1 Betaproteobacteria bacterium | reverse complement strand
CGCGCCTCGAACTCCTCGTTGCCGAAATACTTCACCGTCTCGTAGTTGAGCAGGCTGTCGATGGCGCGCGTATTGGCCTTCGAGTCGAGCTCGTTGGCGCGGCGCCGGATGTCGATGCGCCATTCGGTCACCGCGATGGTGAAGGTGATGTACACCGCCACCGCGCCGAAGGTCACCGCGGCGAAGCGCCAGTCGAATTTCGTCAGCAGCACCGCCGCCACCAGCGCGAATTCCAGGATCACCGGGATGATCGAGAACAACAGATACGACAGCAGCGTCGAGATGCCGCGCGTGCCGCGCTCGATGTCGCGCGTCATGCCGCCGGTCTGGCGGTCCAGATGGAAGCGCAGCGACAGCGCGTGCAGGTGGCGGAACACGCCCAGCGCGACGCGCCGGATGGCGTGCTGGGTGACGCGCACGAACACCACGTCGCGCAGCTCGCCGAACAGGGTGGTCGAGAAGCGCAGCAGGCCGTAGGCCGCCAGCAGCGCCACCGGAACCGCGGCCATCGCCAGCTTGGGATCCAGGTCGTCGACGATGTTCTTCATCACCAGCGGCACACCGACATTGGCCAGCTTGGCCGACACCAGCAACGCGAGAGCCAGCGCCACGCGGCCGCGGAATTCCAGCAGGTAGGGCAGCAGCACCCTGACCGAGCGCCATTCGTTGCCGCGCAACTTCTCGGCGGGGGCGCTGCTGTGGTGACCGTGGGCTGCCATGGAAGGGGCGGATTCTATCTGCCGCAGCAGCGCCAAACCCCTTGACGCGGCAGGGCTGGACCACTACTATTCAAACGTTCGTTTGAATCCGGAAAGCCCCTATGAATCTGCGCGCCATCAAGCCGCCGCACGAAACCCGTACCCGCATCCTCGACGCCGCCGAAGAGCTGTTCATGCAGCACGGCTTCGAGGCCACCTCGATGCGCCAGCTCACAGCCCAGGCGGGCGCCAACCTGGCCGCGGTCAACTACCACTTCGGCTCCAAGGACGCACTCATCGAAGCGGTATTCCGCCGCCGCCTGGACGCGATGAACGCCGCGCGCATTGCCGAGCTCGACCGCATGGAGAAGGACGCGGGCGCGCGCGCGCTCAGCCCGCGGCAGATCATCGGCGCCTTCGTCGGCGTGAGCCTGCGCATGATCGAGGATTCGAAAAGCGGCGGGCGCAATTTCATCCGCCTGCTGGGACGCACCTATTCCGACCCGCAGAAACCGATCCGCGCGCTGATTGGCCAGCTCTACGCCCCGGCGATGGAGCGCTTCAAGGCCGCCTTCGAGCGCGCGCTGCCGCAGATGCCTCGCGACGAGCTGATCTGGCGCATGCATTTCATGTTCGGCACGCTCGCCTACACGCTGGCCGCGACCGATACCGTGCAGCTGATCGCCGGCTGCAAGCCGGAAGACCGCTACGACGCGCGCCTGCTCGAAGCGCGCCTGACGGCGTTTCTGCATGCCGGCCTGCTCGCGCCTTTGCACGACTCCGCGGACGTAAAGAAAGCTGCGTAGACAAATTTAGCAATTCGAAAGCCCAGGGGGAGGTCCCAATGCTCGATATCGCCGTGTTCGCCGCTGTCAAAATCGCGGTCCTGCTGCTGCTCGCCTATTTCCAGGCGCCGATTCTGATCTGGACGCTCGCGGTCGGTTTGCTGCTGATCCCGGGCGCCGCGGTACTGGGCCTGTCGGCCCAATCCTGCGCCGTGCTGTTCTTCCTCTACGTGCTTATCGCGCCGGTGCTGGTGATCCCGGCCGTGCGGCGGCGGCTGGTGAGCGACCACATCCTGGCAATCTTCCGCCGCATCCTGCCGGACATGACGCAGACGGAAAAAGACGCGATCGACGCCGGCACGGTGTGGTGGGACGCGGACCTTTTCTCCGGTAAGCCGGACTGGAACAAGATGCTCGCCATCCCGGTGCCGAAACTCTCGGCGGAAGAGCAGGCCTTCGTCGACGGCCCCTGCGAGGAAATCTGCGCCATGACCAACGACTGGGAGGTCACGCACGAGCGCTACGACCTGCCACCGCAGGTCTGGCAGTACGCGAAGGACAAGGGCTTCTTCGGCATGATCATCCCGAAGAAATACGGCGGCCTGGGCTTCTCGGCGCTCGCGCATTCGGCGGTGGTGCTGAAACTTTCGACGCGCTCCAACGCACTAGGTGTGAGCGTGATGGTGCCGAATTCGCTCGGGCCAGCCGAATTGCTGCTGCACTACGGCACCGACGCACAGAAGGACTACTACCTCCCGCGCCTCGCCAAGGGCCTCGAGATCCCCTGCTTCGCGCTGACCAGCCCCGAGGCGGGCTCGGATGCGGCCGCGATTCCCGATTTCGGCATCGTCTGCAAGGGCATGTACCAGGGCAAGGAAGTGCTCGGCATGCGCGTCACCTGGGACAAACGCTACATCACACTGGGACCGGTGGCGACGCTGCTCGGCCTTGCTTTCAGGTTGTACGACCCGGAGAAACTCTTGGGCGGCAAGGAAGACCTCGGCATCACCTGCGCGCTGGTGCCCACCAACCATCCTGGCGTGAACATCGGCCGGCGCCACCTGCCGCTCAACGCTGTATTCCAGAACGGCCCGAACTCGGGCAAGGATGTCTTCATGCCGATCGACTGGATCATCGGCGGCAAGGACTACGCGGGCAAGGGCTGGATGATGCTGATGGGCTGCCTGGCCGCGGGCCGCTCGATCTCGTTGCCGACCTCGTCGGTGGGCGGGGCGAAGGCGCTCGCGCGCGCCACGGGCGCCTACGCACGCGTGCGCACGCAGTTCAAGACGCCGATCGGCAAGCTGGAGGGCGTCGAGGAAGCGCTCGGCCGCATCGCCGCCAACTGTTACATGATGGACGGCGTGCGCATCATGACCGCGGGCGCGGTGGACCTGGGCGAGAAGCCGGCGGTGATCTCGGCGATCGCCAAGTACCACATGACCGAGCGCGCGCGGAAAATCGTCGACGACGCGATGGACATCCACGGCGGCAAGGGCATCTGCCTCGGGCCCAACAACTGGGTCGGCCGCGGCTACCAGGTGATTCCGGTCGGCATCACGGTGGAAGGCGCCAACATCCTCACGCGCACCCTGATCATTTTTGGCCAGGGCGCGATCCGCTGCCATCCCTACGTGCTGCGCGAAATGCGCGCGGCGAAGGAGATGACTGGCAGCGCAGCCTCGATCGAATTCGACGACGCCTTCATGTCGCATATCGGCCACACGCTATCCAACGGCGTGCGCGCCTTCGTGCACGGCATCACCAGTTCGCGCCTGGGCCAGGTGCCTCGCGACGGCGCGCCCGAGACGCGGCATTACTACCGCTTCGCCTCGCGCATGGCGGCCGCGTTCGCCTTCCTCGCCGACGTGTCGATGCTGGCGATGGGCGGCGCGCTCAAGCGCAAGGAGAAGATCTCCGGGCGCCTCGGCGACGTGCTGTCCATGCTCTATCTCGTCTCGGCGACGCTCAAGCACTACGAAGACCAGGGGCGCAACCAGGAAGACATTCCGCTGATCCGGTGGGTGGTACGCGACCTGCTCTACAACGCGCAAGAGGCGATCGACCAGATCCTTTCCAACTTCCCCGTCAAGTCGATCGCCACGCTGCTGCGCTGGACCATTTTCCCGCTCGGCATGTCGTTCCGGCCGCCGCTCGACTCGCGCAACCACGAGTGCGCGAAGATCGTGCTCGAGCCCGGCGCCACGCGCGACCGACTGACCGCGGGCATCTATATCGGCAAGGGCGAATCCGACCCCACCGGCATCCTCGAGGCGGCGTTCCTCGCCACCATCGCCTGCGAGCCGGTCGACGAGAAGCTGCGCAAGGCGGTGAAGAAGGGGAAGATTGCCCCGCAGCCTGGTGTTGATTTAGGAATTTCAGGAATTCAAAATAAAATAATCACGGCGGAGGAGCTTGCCCTCTGGCAGCGCAAGGAAGCGCTGCGCAAGAACGTCATCAAGGTGGACGACTTCCCGCAGGATTTCGGCCGCGCCGAACTGGCGGCGAAATTCGCGCACGAGGCAAAAACCCCCACCGCGAAGGCGGCCTGACATGTACGCAAAACCTGTGTATGTGGTTGACGGCGCACGCACGCCGTTCCTGAAGGCGAAGAACCGGCCCGGCGTGTTTTCCGCCGCCGACCTGGCGACCCAGGCCGGCAAGACCCTGCTCGCGCGCCAGAAGTTCGCGCCGCAGGACCTGGACGAAGTCATCCTCGGCTGCGCCGCGCCCTCGGTGGACGAAGTGAACATAGGGCGCGTGGCGGCGCTGCGCATGGGTTGCGGCAACAAAGTTCCAGGCTGGACAGTGATGCGCAACTGCGCCTCCGGCATGCAGGCGATCGACTCCGGCATCAACAACATCCTCGCCGGCCGCTCGAACCTGGTGCTGGCCGGCGGCGTGGACGCGCTCTCGCGCGCGCCGCTGCTCTACAACGACAGGATGGTGAATTGGTTTGCCGAGATGGCGGGCGCGCGTTCCGCCGGGCAAAAAGCCGGCATGTTCGCAAAACTTCCCTTCGGGGCCTTGCTCAATCCGGTCATTGGCATCATGAAGGGCCTCACCGACCCGATGGTCGGCCTGCTGATGGGACAGACGGCAGAGAACCTGGCGTACCGCTTCGGAATTACGCGCGAGCAAATGGATTCTTTTTCAGTTAGATCTCATAAAAGAGTCGTTGCTGCGCAGGCCGCCGGCCATTTGAAAGCCGGTGGCGGCGAAGTCGAGGCGCTCTACGACGCCAAGGGCACCGCCTACACGCTCGATGACGGCGTGCGCGCCGACTCGTCGATGGAGAATCTGGCCAAGCTCAAGCCCTTCTTCGACCGCAAGTACGGCAACGTCACGCCGGGCAACAGCTCGCAGATCACCGACGGCGGCGCCTGGCTGATCCTGGCGTCGGAAGAATCCCTGAAGAAATACGGACTGACGCCCATCGGACGCATCCTCGATTCTCAATGGGCAGGCCTCGACCCGGCGCAGATGGGCCTGGGTCCGGTGCACGCGGCCACGCCGATCCTGCAGCGCAACGGATTGAAGCTGGACGGCGTGGACTACTGGGAAATCAACGAAGCCTTTGCCGCGCAAGTGCTGGGCTGCCTCGCCGCGTGGAAGGACGAGAAATATTGCAAGGAACAACTGGGCTTGAGTTCTTCACTCGGAGAACTGGATCAGGAAAAACTGAATGTGGATGGCGGCGCGGTTGCCCTTGGACATCCGGTCGGCGCTTCAGGCGCGAGAATCGTCCTGCACATGTTGAAGTTGCTGAAAAGGAAGAATGCGAAAACAGGCATGGCTTCCATCTGCATCGGCGGCGGGCTGGGCGGTGCGATGCTGGTGGAGGCGCTCTTGATGAAGCATTTCCGCTGGGAAAAAGACGCGCAGGGCCTGGCCTGGCTGACTTTCGACAAGCAGGGCGAATCGGCCAACACCTTCTCGCGCGAAGCGCTGCAGGAACTGGACGCGGCGCTGGAGGAGATCCGGCTAACCGCCCCCAAAGGTCTGATCATCCGCTCCGCCAAGGACAGCTTCATCGCCGGGGCGGATGTCGAGGAATTCACCCGCTTCAAATCGCCAGAGGAAGCGCTCTCCTTCGTGCGCCTGGGCTGGGACGTGTTCCAGAAGCTCAAGCTGCTGCCCTTTCCGACCACCGCGCTGGTGAACGGCTACTGCATGGGTGGCGGCTTCGAACTCTCGCTCGCCTGCAAGTACCGCGTCGCGCTGGACGATCCGAAAACGCGCTTCGCCTTCCCCGAAGTGATGCTCGGCATCATGCCAGCCTGGCACGGCGTGCAGTGGCTGCCGAAACTGATCGGTCCGGTGGCGGCGATGGACCTGATGCTGACCGGCAAGGCGGTGGACGCGAAACGCGCCAAGCGCATGGGGCTGGTGGACCAGGCGGTGCCGCTGCGGATCCTGGAGAACACCGCGCGCATGCTGACGCTGGAAGCGCCGAGGCCCAGGAGTCTGGGGTTCATCCAGGGGCTTTTGAATGGACCTCTCAAATTCATCGTCGCCAGCCAGGCCAGAAAACAAGTCGCGAAAAAGGCGCGGCGCGAACACTACCCCGCGCCCTACGCGATCCTCGGGTTGTGGCAGAAGTACGACGGCGACCCGTTCATCAATCCGGCCGATCCGTCGTGCTCGATCAACACGCTGTTCGACCACCCGACCACCAAGAACCTGATCCGCATCTTCTTCCTGCAGGAGAAGATGAAGGGGCTGGCCAAGGGCGTGGATTTCAAGGCGGCGCACGTGCACGTGGTGGGCGCCGGCGTGATGGGCGGCGACATCGCCGCGATCTGCGCCATGCGCGGCATCACCGTCACGCTGCAGGACACCTCGCCCGAGCGGCTGGCGCCGGCGGTGATGCGCGCGGCGAAACTGTTCAAGCGGCGCCTGCGCGAGCCGCGCCCCATCCGCGACGCGATGGACCGGCTGATCCCGGACGTCGCCGGCGCCGGCGCGGCGAAGGCGGACGTGATCATCGAGGCGATCTTCGAGGATTTGAATGCGAAGCGCGAGCTATTCGCCAAGCTTGAAGCAGTCGCCAAGCCTGGCGCGGTGCTGGCCAGCAATACCTCCAGCCTGAAACTCGGCGACATCGCCGCGAACTTCAAGGATCCATCGAGGCTGGTGGGGATTCATTTCTTCAATCCCGTTCCTCAGATGATGCTTGTAGAGGTAATTTCTTTTGATAAAACAAAAAAAGAGTTCACGGACCATGCGATGGCTTTCGTGCGCCAGATCGACAAGCTGCCGCTGCCGGTGAAGGATTCGCCCGGCTTCCTCGTCAACCGCGTGCTCGGCCCGTACATGCAGAACGCCTTCCGCATGATGGACGAAGGCATCAAGCCGGAGACGCTGGACGCGGCGATGGAAGAGTTCGGCATGCCGATGGGCCCGATCGAGCTCGCCGACACCGTCGGCCTCGACATCTGCCTGCACGCAGGCAAACAGCTGGCGAAAAAGGACGCGCAGGGCCGCGAGGCGGAAGCGCCGCAGGTCCTGCTCAACAAGGTTGCGCTCGGACAGCTCGGCCGCAAGACCGGCCAGGGCATCTATCGCTGGGAAAACAACAAACCGGTGAAGGGCCAGGCAGCTCCCTACGACCAGAACATGATCCAGGCGCTGATCCAACCGTACCTGGACGAGGCAAAAACGGTGCTGGCTGAAGGCATCGTGCCGGACGCGGAGTTGATCGACGCCGGCCTGATCTTCGGCACCGGCTTCGCGCCGTTCCGCGGCGGCCCGCTGCACTACCTTTCCGAACAGAAGAAGAAGTAGCTGCCAATGGGCAAAGCCTCCGACCAGCTGCCCGGCCTGGTCCTGCCCGCGGGCAAGATCCCGGCCCTGCGCGTGGTGCCGATGCCGGCCGACTCGAACCAGAACGGTGACATTTTCGGCGGCTGGATCATGGCGCAGGTGGACGTCGCCGGCGGCATCGTCGCCGGCCGCGTGGCGCGCGGCCGCGTCGCCACCGTGTCGGTGAATTCCTTCGTCTTCAAGCAGCCAGTGCAAATCGGCGACGTGCTCTCGCTCTACGCCGACGTGGTGCGCATCGGCAATACCTCGATCACGGTCAACGTCGAGGTCTACGCCGAGCGCGGCCGCGAAGAGGCACGCGTCGTGAAAGTGACTGAGGCGACGCTCACCTACGTTGCTATCGACCTGGCGGGCAAACCGCGCCCGGTTCCGAAGTAGCCGGGTTAGGTTTTCGCGGCGGCTTTCGCCGCCTCGCTGGCTTCCCTGCGGTCGGCGTTGACCTTGGCGATCGCCGGCCGCTCGCCCAGCATCTTCAGGTACGCCTTCGCCTGCGGCAGTTCCTCGAGGAAATCGCGACCGTAGGTGATTTTCGTCGCAAGCGTGACCACCGGCAGATGCACCGCGGCGGCGCAATCGGCGAGGCTGAACTCCGCGCCGGCGATGAACGGGCTGAATTTCGCCAGCGCCTTGAGCGTGCGCACGCCCTTGGCGAGGTCCTTCTCCACCGACTGTTTGGTGCTGTCCGAGCTGGTGCCGCCGAAGAACGCGGCGGGATAGAGCCGCCGCGCCACCAGTTCCAGGTGCAGCTCGATCACCGTCACCAGTTCGCGCACTTTGGCGCGCGCCAGCGGATCCTTCGGCAGCAGCGGCTTCTGCGGATAGGCGTCCTCCAGGTATTCGAGGATCACCCCGGACTCGATCAGACGCGTGCCGCCGGCTTCCATGAAGGGCACCTTCCCCATCGGGCTGAGCGCCAGGTACTCGGGCTTCTGCGAGGGTTTGATGTTGCAGTCCTCCTCGTAGGCCACGCCTTTCTCCAGCAACGCGATTAAAACCTTGTTGTGATAATTGCTGACGCGAAAACCGCAGACTTTGATCATTGCGTTCTCCTTTGGTGCATTATAGGACTGCAATGAGCGATGACGACCCCGGAATTATTACCGAGCTTGCCCCGGATTCCTCCTATGGCGGCTACCTCTGCCTCGACCAGCTGCTGACGGCGCAAAAGCCGCGCTCCACGCACCACGACGAGATGCTGTTCATCATCCAGCACCAGACCTCGGAGTTGTGGATGAAGCTTCTGGTGCACGAGCTCGCCGCGGCGATCGCGCACGTGCGCGCCGGCGAGCTCTCGCCCTGCTTCAAGATCCTGGCGCGCGCCAAGCAGGTGCAGCGCCAGCTGTTCGAACAGTGGGCGGTGCTGGAAACGCTGACGCCGACCGAGTATGTGCGGTTCAGGGATGTGCTCGGCCCGGCTTCCGGCCTGCAGTCGCACCAGTTCCGCGCCATCGAATTCATGCTCGGCAACAAGCAGGCGGCGCGACTGAATCTATTTTCCTTTGATGTGAAAGTGAAGACCTTTCTGGACGGACTTCTCCATTCACCAAGCCTGTACGACGAATTCCTGCGCTACCTGTCGCGCCGCGGTATGGCCATTCCGGCCGAATGCGCGGAACGGGACTGGACGCAGCCCTACGAGCGACATGCCGCGGTGGTCCAGGTCTTCAAGACCATTTACGAGGACCCCGAAAACTACTGGGCCGAATACGACATGTGCGAAAAGCTGGTGGACCTGGAGGAGAACTTCCAGCTCTGGCGATTCCGCCACGTGAAGACCGTGGAGCGCGTGATCGGCTTCAAGCGCGGCACCGGCGGCACCGCCGGCGTCTCCTTCCTGCGCAAAACGCTGGAGACCGCGCTGTTCCCCGAGCTGCTCGACGTGCGCACCGAGATCGGATCGGCGTGAGCGGCGAACCGATCACGGAAGCCTGGCTGAAGAAAAAGATCTGGCCGCGCTTCACGCGCACGCGCAAGGAACACCGCAAGATCTACCTCGCCAACCATTCCCTCGGCCGGCCGCCGGACCGCATGGCGCAGGACGTGCAGCACGCGCTGGACGTCTGGTACCACGACATGGGCGGCGCCTGGACCGAGTGGCTGGCGGCAAGGGATCGCTGGCGCGCCCTTACCGCACGGCTGGTCGGCGCAAAACGACCGGACTGCATCATCCCGAAGACCAGCGCGGGCCAGGGCCTGCGCGCGGTGCTGAACGCGCTGGAGGGCGAGAAGAAATCAAAACTGCACGTGGTCGCCTCGGACGGCGAGTTCGACTCCATCGACTTCATCCTGCGCGTGTACCGCGAGCAGGGCCGCATCGACCTGCGCGTGCTGCCCTGGCGCGACATCTCGGCGGGCAACGCGGACCTGGTGGTGGTCTCAAGCGTGCAGTTCCGCAGCGGCGAGTGGTTCCACAACCTGCCCAAGCTGATGCGCGCCGCGAAAGCGGCCGGCGCGCTGGTGATGATCGACGCCTACCATCACGCGGGAGTGATGCCGCTGGACCTGGCGGCGCTGGGCGTGGACTTCGCCATCGGCGGTTCCTACAAGTATTTGCGCGGCGGTCCCGGCGCCTGCTGGCTCTATGTCCGGCCCGGGCTGATCGAGACCATGCGCACGCCGGACACCGGCTGGTTCGCCAAGGACAAGCCGTTCGCCTACGAGCGGCCCGATCCGCCGCAATTCGCCGCGGGCGGCGACGCCTGGCTGGAATCCACGCCGCCCGTGCTCGCGCCGGTGCAGGCGCTGGCCGGGCTGGAGTTGACGCTGGAGTTGGGAGTGGAGCAGCTGCGCGACTACTCGATTGAGCAGAAGCAGCTGCTGGCGGATTTCCTGTCCATCCGCGGGGTGTCCTGCGAGGGCGCGGGCGACGAGCACGGCGCCTTTCTCACCGTCACGCATGAAGACACGACGCGCCTGGTCGCGGGCCTCGCGCGCCACAACATCGTCGTCGACGCGCGCGGAGACAAGCTGCGCCTTTGCCCCGACATCCTCAATACGGAGTCAGAGCTGGCGCAGGTCGCCGAGGAACTGGCCGCTCTTCTCGCTTAGCGCTTTTTCGTCGCGAGAGCTTCGCCGATCGTCGTCTGCTCGGCGATTTCCTGCTTGGCGATGGCATTGCGATGCACTTCGTCCGGACCATCCGCGAAGCGCAGCGTGCGCTGGTGCGCGTAGGCATTGGCGAGGCCGAAGTCGTCCGACACTCCGCCGCCGCCGTGCACCTGCATCGACCAGTCGATCACCTGGCAGGCCATGTTGGGCGCCATCACCTTGATCATGGCGATTTCCTTCCTCGCCACCTTGTTGCCGACGGTGTCCATGCGCCAAGCGGCGTGCAGCACCATGAAGCGCGTGGCATCGATCTGGATGCGCGCTTCCGCAATCCGCTCGCGCGTCACGCCCTGCTCGGCCACGGTGCGGCCGAACGCGGTGCGCGAAGTTGCGCGCTTGCACATTTTTTCCAGCGCCCGCTCGGCCTGGCCGATGGAGCGCATGCAATGGTGGATGCGGCCCGGCCCGAGGCGGCCCTGCGCGATCTCAAAGCCGCGCCCTTCGCCCAGCAGGATGCTCGACACCGGCACGCGCACGTCCTTGAACTCGATTTCCATGTGGCCGTGCGGCGCGTCGTCGTAGCCGAATACCGGCAGGTGGCGCAGGATGCTGATGCCCTTGGTGCCGGCCGGCACCAGCACCATCGACTGCTGGCTGTGGCGCGAAGCGTGGTCCGGGTTGGTCTTGCCCATCACGATGTAGATCTTGCAGCGCGGGTCGCCGGCGCCGGAGG
>JANXUV010000130.1 GCA_025356085.1 Betaproteobacteria bacterium | reverse complement strand
GCGTCCTTCCGCAGGTCCACGCCGATCAGCATCGCGCCGCGCGGGCCCACCTGGCCGCGCGTCATGCGCAGGAAGGCGTGCGCTTCCTGCGGCGTCAGATTGCCGATGGTCGAACCGGGGAAGTACACCACGCGTCGGCTGGAAAATGAGCGCGTCCCCGCGCTCACCGGGATCTTCAGCGGCTGCGAAAAATCTCCGTGCACCGCAAGGATGTCGAGCCAGCGAAAGAGGTGCTGCAGCTTCGCTGCAGCGCGGCGCAGGGCATTTTCTGAAATGTCCACCGGCACGTAGGCCGCGGGCCGCAGCGCCTCGATCAGCAGGCGCGACTTCACGCTCTCGCCGCTGCCGTACTCGATCAGGGTGCAGCCTTTGCCCGCAAAGCGCGCGATGGCGCCGATATGACCGCGCGTGAGCGCGAGCTCGCTGCGCGTCGGGTAATACTCCTTCAGGCGGCAGATGGCCTCGAACAGGCGGCTGCCCGCCGCGTCATAGAAATATTTGGGGGGCAGAACCTTCTGGGGCAGGGACAGCCCCGCGATCACGTCCTCGCGGAAGCTGTCCGCGGGGACCATCGAACCGGAAAACGCTAGCCGCGCGGCCCTTTGGCGGTGTTGGCTTCCAGCCACTTCCTGATCCGGTTGGCATCCCCCACGCGCGAGAATTTGCCCCAGGAATCGAGCAGCACCACGATAACCTCGCGTGAGGCCATGCGCACGCGCATCACCAGGCAGCGGCCGGCCTCGGCGATGTAGCCGGTCTTCGACAGCTCGATGTCCCAGTCCGCGTTGCGCACCAGGCCGTTGGTGTTGCGGTAGCCGAGCGTGCGGCCGAACGCCTGCACCTTCGCGCTGTCGCGGGTCGAAAACTGCCGGATCAGCGGGTACTGGTGCGCCGCGGCCACCAGCCGCGCCAGGTCGCGAGCGCTGGAGACGTTGCTGGAGGACAGGCCGGTCGGATCCACGTAGCGGGTGTCCTGCATGCCGAGCGCCTGCGCCTTGGCGTTCATCGCGGCGACGAAGGCCGTGGTGCCGCCTGGGTAAGTGCGCGCCAGCGAGAACGCGGCGCGGTTTTCGGAGGACATCAGCGCGAGCAGCAGCAGTTCATTACGCGTCAGCACGGTGCCGGGCCGCAGCCGCGAGTGCGTGCCCTTGACGAGGTCGTAGTCTTCGTCGCTGATCGCCACGCGCTGCTCGAGGTTGATGCCGGAATCGAGGATCACCACTGCGGTCATCAGCTTGGTGATCGAGGCGATCGGCAGCACCGCGGCCTGGTTCTTGGCGAGCAGCGTCTCGCCGCTGGCAGCGTCCTGCACCAGCACGCTCGACGAGCGCAGATATACCTCTTCGGGCGCGCCGGACTTGACGCGCGACGGATCCTTGGCCTGCGCGAAGCCGATCATCAGCGCGAACACCGCTATCAGCGCGGCGAAGGCGACGATCTTTTCCAGGTGATGCAGGCTGCGCTGCGTGTTTTCCATCGGTCCGTTTTGGTGCGTATTCGATACCTGCGCGCGCGAGTGTAGCCTGAGGATTCCAGGAAATGCAAGCAAAATTAGAGGCCTAGGAAAAGAACTTCAGACGAATTCAAGCTGCTTTGGCCTTTTCCAGCACCGCCTCGGCCTGCGCCGCCTCCTGCTGGAGCGCCCACATGCGGCTGTATTCGCCCCCCGCCGCCAGCAATTCGCGATGGCTGCCGCGCTCGACGATGCGGCCGTGATTGAGAACCAGGATCATGTCTGCATCCATAACGGTCGACAGCCGGTGCGCGATGACCAGCGTGGTGCGGCCGACCGAAATTCTTTCCAGCTCGGCCTGGATCGCCTTCTCGGATTTCGAGTCGAGCGCCGAGGTCGCCTCGTCGAAAATCAGGATGCGCGGGTCCTTGAGCAGCGCGCGCGCGATCGCCACGCGCTGCTTCTCGCCGCCAGAGAGCTTGAGGCCGCGCTCGCCGACCTTGGTCTCGTACCTGGCCGGCAGCGTCTCGATGAAATCGTGGATGTGCGCCGCGCGCGCCGCCTCGATCACTTCTGCGTCTCCCGCGGTGGTCCTGCCGTAGTGGATGTTGTAGAGGATGGTGTCGTTGAACAGCACCGTGTCCTGCGGCACGATGCCGATCGCGGCGCGCACGCTCGACTGCTTCACGTCCTTGATTTCCGCGCCGTTGATCAGGATCTTCCCCTCGGAGACGTCGTAAAAGCGGAATAGCAGCCGCGCCAGCGTCGACTTGCCCGACCCCGAATGTCCGACCACCGCGACGCGATGCCCGGCAGGAATCGTAAAACTGACCTCGAACAGGATCTGGCGTTCCCGTTCGTAATAGAAACTTACGTTTCTGAACTCGACGGTAGCGGGGCCCGGCGGCAATTCCGACGCGCCGGGCTTGTCGGCGACCTCGCGGTTCTCGCCCAGCAGCCGGAACATCTTGTCCATGTCGAGCAGGGATTGCTTGATTTCCCGGTACACCATGCCGAGGAAGTTGAGCGGGATGTAGAGCTGAATCAGCAACGCGTTTACCAGCACCAGGTCGCCCAGCGTCAACGCGCCCGTGGTGACGCCATCCGCCGCGAGGAACATCAGCACGGTCACCGCCGCCGCGATCACCAGGCTCTGGCCGATATTCAGCAGCCCGAGCGAGGACTCGAAACGCACCGCCGCGTCCTCGTACTTGCGCAGGTTCCGGTCGTAGCGGCGCGCCTCGAACTCCTCGTTGCCGAAATACTTCACCGTCTCGTAGTTGAGCAGGCTGTCGATGGCGCGCGTATTGGCCTTCGAGTCGAGCTCGTTGGCGCGGCGCCGGATGTCGATGCGCCATTCGGTCACCGCGATGGTG
>JANXUV010000188.1 GCA_025356085.1 Betaproteobacteria bacterium | reverse complement strand
GCAATCGATGCTCTCCCCGCGCAGCTTCGACATCTGCGCCAGGCGCGACCTGAAGTGCGAGAGCAGCCCGCCGCTGCGGTGCTTCAGTTTCTCGTAGACGAAAACCTCGTCCAGCGCCGAGTTGCCCGCCAGCACTTCGGCGTGGTAGGTCGTCACCAATGCGCCCAGCCACGCTCCCGGCAGTTTCGCGCGCAAAGCGGCGATCAGCGGCGTCGTGCAGACGAGGTCGCCGATGTTGTCGCGGCGCAAGATCAGGATACGCGGCGCGGATGCAGCGTCGATAGCCATAAGCCCAGAAGCAGCGCTGCCAGCAGGCCGTGCTCGTGGTGAAACGTTGTGTTCACGACGCCGATGCCGGCGGTGACGACCCAGGCGCCGGCGGCGCCCCCCCAAAGTAGCCAGGCGATATCGGCGTCCGCCGGAATGGGCCGATATCGCAGCAGAGCGTAAAGCGCTGCGCCGAGCACCGCGATGAGCGCCGCGAAGCCGACCGCGCCGCGTTCCACCAGCGTATTCACGTACAGGCTGTGCGCGTGAGGCACGAAGAGGAACTTCGCCGGGTCAAAAGGCCCGCCCGATTCCGCGCTCCACTCCCGCATCCGTTCTTCCGTAATCAGCTTGTAATTGTCCTTGCCGATGCCGAACCAGGGATATTTCTCCCAGGCCACAAGCCCCGCGCTCCATATTTCGCCGCGAAAGGAAAGCACCTTGCCGGTCGCCGCATACTCGGCCTGCTTGCGGATTACTTCGGCGCCGCTGCCGACCAGCAGCACGGCCGCGACGGCGATGCCCGCGACGCTCGCCACCAGCGGCAGGCGCCAGCGCGGCCACCAGGCCAGGGCAATTGCCAGGATCACCAGCACACCGACAGCGATCGCGGCGCGGCTCCAGGTGGGCGCGAGCGAGGCGAACACCAACGCCGTGAACGCGAGCCAGCCCCAGCGGCGTGCATCAGGCCAACTGCGCCAAACGACGAACAGCCAGCTTACGCAGACGCCCAGCATGATCGTGATGTAGATCGCGGTGTGGTTGACGTGGCCCACCGAGTACAACTGCAGCAAGCCGGTCTTGCCGATCCCGCCGAACATCCGCACGTATCCGACGGCCAGGCCGATGAGCAACGAGGCCAGCAACACACCCTGAATCCAGCGCAGGACATTCTCGGTGTAGCCCGCGCGCGCCACCATCCAGAAAAGCAGCGCCGACGCGAGCACATCTCCGGTCTTGGCGATGGCGCGGCCTTCGAACCCGGCAAACGCCGCCGCCAGGTAAGCCGCACCGATCCAAAGCAGCGCCAGCGTGTCCGAAGTGCGCCAGGGGCCGCCGAAATCCCGCGCGCGCTGCCGATTCAGCAGCCAGGCGATCGCGTAGCTCACCAGCGCGAGGTTCTTCCAGAATTCCAGCAGCGGGAGGAACAGGCAGAACGCGAGCAGCAGGCCGGTTTCGAGCGGGAAGCGGGCCTTTTTCAGTTCAGACAGCATGGCGCGCGCAGTCTAGCGCAGCCCTCGCCACGGCCCCGGCGTCCATCGCCTGCACGCTTTGCTGGTGCCAGGCGATCTCGCGTTTGAACAGCCGCTGCCGGTCGCGGCCCGGAAGATCTGCGATCTGCAGCGCGCGGAAAGGCATTTCGCGCCAGAATTCACCGGCGCCATATAGCTGCGGCGAGCTAGGTCCAAAAAGGGCCACCGTCGGTGTGCCAGTCAAGCGGCCGATATGCATCAGGCTGGTGTCGGGGCAAACCAGCAGCGCGGCACCCGCGACCAGGTGCCAGAGTTGCGCGAGGTCGAGCTTGTGGCCCAGCGCAGGAAAGCGCGACGCAGGATCGACGCGGCGGAGCAATTCCGCGCCGCCCGGGCCCGCGCTCCATACCGGCTGAATTCCGTTCTTCTGCAGGGTTTCGGCGAGGAACAGCCAGCCCGCGTCGTTCCAGTATTTCACTGGCGTGCTGGCCTCCACATGCAGCACCGCATAGCGACCGGCCGGCATGTCGAACGGCGCATGGTCCGGCGCGGGCCAATCCGACGGCCGATAGGCGCGCGGCGGCGGGCCCTCGGCGAGTTGCGCGGCCATGTCACTCCAGGCCGCCGGCGCGGACGGGAAAGGCCGCAGTTCATCGACCGGCCAGTTTTTCGCCGCCGGCCGGTCGCCGTCGAAGGCGACGATCCAGCGCGCGCCGGCCGCCGCCGCCAGCCAGCTGTAGCGGTTGTCGCCCGGCACGTAGGCGAGATCGAAACCCGGCCCATCAAAAAAGGCGTCCAGCGTCGCCGCTTCGCGCGGTTCATAGACCTGGGCGCGAACCCCATAGGGGTTGCCCGAATACAGAGGCGCCACCGCGCGCCGCGCGGCGAGCACGATTTCCGCATCGCCGTGGCGCTCGCGCAGCTTGGCGAGCAGCGGCGTCAGCATCAGCACATCGCCCGCCAGCAGGTGATGCGCGATGAGGATCCTGCGCGCCGCCGCCGGCCGCTCGCGCGGGCGCAGGTGCAGGAAGCGATTGGCGATGGCGCGCGGCAGGACCCGCAGACGCCCGGCCAGCCGGCTCGGCGACTTTTTAGAAAATCCCGGAGACATTCCGGAAAATGTTTTCCATGCGCTCGATCATGCGCTCGTAGGAATAACCCTCGACGCAATGCTTGCGTGCCGCCTCGCCCAGTTCGCGGCGCAGGCCTTCGTTGCCGGCGAGCCGCTCGATCGCCGCCGCCAACGCCGAAGCGTCCTGCGGCGGGACCACCAGCGCCGTGCGCTCGTGTTCGGCCAGCTCGGGAATCCCTCCGACCGCCGTAGTGACGCATGGCAGTTCGACCAGCATCGCCTGCACCAGCGCCTGCGGCACGCCTTCATTGGCGTAGGACGGCAGCGCGAAAATATCCAGCGCGCGCAGCCACGGCAACACATCCGCCTGCTGGCCCTGCAGGCGCACCCGTCCGCGCAGACCGAGCTCGACTACCTTCTTCTCCAGTGCTTCGCGCTGCGGCCCGTCGCCGACGATCACCAGCCCGATCTGCTCGGGCAGGTGCTTCATCGCATCCAGCAGCACCGCATGGCCCTTCCAGCTGCGCAGCGTGGCGACAATCCCCACGAGCGTTTGGTCCTGCGGCAGGCCGAACTTCGCGCGCGACGTGGCGCGTTCGCCGGGCCGGAAACGCCCCGCGTCGATGCCGGTCGGCACCGACTCGATCTGGTTGGCGCGAAAGCCGTTGCGCTCCACCAGTTCGCGCTTCAATGCCTCACCGGCGGTGACGACGTACGCGGCGGAGCGCATGTAGAGCCAGCGCGACAGCGGCCCGCGCGACACCGGCGCCGAGATATGGCGCGTGCGCACGATGCGCGTCGGGCGGCTGAGCGCGACCTGCGCGCAGGCCGTAAGCCAGGAGTCGGTCGAGCTGTGCGTGTTGATGATGTCGCTGGTATTCGCGCCGAACCAGTAGTGCAGTGCACCCATGCCGACCGGCCGCTTGCGGTCGATCGGCAGCGCGATGGCCGGCACCCCCCAGTTGGCGGCTTCAGCATGGATGCGTGCCTGCGGCGCGCACAGCAGCTTCACGTCATGGCCGCGGCGCATCAGGCCTTGCGATTCCGACAGGATGCGGATTTCCTGTCCGCCCCAGCCGAGTGAGGACTCGGTGTGGACGATACGCAGCGGTTTCATGCCCTGGCGGTATCCGTGGCCGCCTGGTTCCGGTAGAGCTTCTCGTAGACACCGCCGCGCGCGACCAGCTCCGCATGCGTGCCCGATTCCACGATGCTGCCGCGCTCCAGCACCAGGATGCGGTCGGCGCGCTCGATGGTCGAGAGCCGGTGCGCGATCACCAGCGTGGTGCGCCCGCGCATCAGTACTTCCAGCGCGTCCTGCACGATGCGCTCCGAGCCGGTGTCGAGCGCCGAGGTCGCCTCATCGAGGATCAGCACCGGCGCGTTCTTCAGCAGCGCGCGCGCGATCGCCAGGCGCTGGCGCTGGCCGCCCGACAGGCGCATGCCGTTCTCGCCGACCAGCGTGTCCATGCCCTGCGGCGTCTCGCGGATGAAATCCATCGCATGCGCCGCCTCCGCGGCGGCGATGATTTCCTGCTCGCTTGCTTTTCCCATCGCGCCGTAGGCGATATTGGCGCGGATCGAGTCGTTGAACAGCACCACGTCCTGCGACACCAGCGCGAGATTGCCGCGCAGGCTGGCCAGCGTCAGCGACTGGATGTCCTGGCCGTCGAGCAGCACGCGGCCGCTGTCGGGCGAGTAGAAGCGCGGCAGCAGGTTCGCCAGCGTGGTCTTGCCGCCGCCCGAGCCGCCCACCAGCGCCACCGTCTCGCCCGGACGCACCTTGAAACTCACCCCGCGCAGCGCCGGCTCGGTGCGCGTCGAGTAGGTGAGGCCGACCGCCTGGAACTCGATCTCGCCGCGCGCCCGCCTGATCTCACCTGTGCCCAGGTCCTCCTCCTCCGGCGTATCGATCAGCGTGAACACGCTTTCGGCCGCCGCCAGGCCACGCTGCAGCGGCGCGTTGATTTCGGTCAGGTGCTTCAACGGCGCAAGCAGCATCAGCATCGCGGTCATGAACGCGGCGAACTCGCCCAGCGTCGCGCGCTCGGCAATCGAATCCTGCAAGGCGATGTAGACGATGATGGCCACGGCAAACGACGCGAGCGTGTGCGTAACAGGAGTGGTGAGCGCGGCCGGCACCGTCTGGCGCATGTTGAAGCCGCGCAGGCGCTGGTTGGCGCGCTCGAAGCGGCGCGCCTCGTAGTCCTGGCCGCCGAAGATCTTGACCACCTTGTGGCACTCGATGGTTTCCTCGAGTACATGCACGATGCCGCCCATCGCGGTCTGCGCCTCGCGCGCCATGCTGCGCAGCCGGCGCGACAGCAGCCGCACGAAAAGGGCGATCGGCGGCACCACGGCGATCGCGATCAGCGTCAGCTTCCAGTTGGTATACAGCAGGAAGCCGAACAGCCCGGCGATCTTGATCGAATCCTGCACCGCCACCGTCAGCACCGAAGTCGCGGCCGCGGTGACGCCGCCGACGTCGTAGGCGACCTTCGACAGCACGACCCCGGAGCTGTGGTCGTCGAAATAGCGCGACGGGAAGCGCACCAGGCGCGCGAACATGGCCGCGCGCAGGTCGAGCACCACGCGATTGCCGACCCAGGCGAGGCAGTACGAGGAAGTGAACGACAGGAAGCCGCGCAGCATGAAGATGCCGACGATGGTGGCCGCAAGCAGCATCGGCGACAACGACTGGCTGCCGGCGCCGAAGCCCCGGTCCAGCAGCGGTTTGATCAGCGCGGGCAACAGGGGCTCGGTCGCCGCCGCGGCGATCATGCCGAGCACGGCCAAGCCGAAGACCTTGGCATAGGGCCGCACATAGGACAGCAGCCGGCCGTAGAGCGCGCGGGTACTGGTCATTTGGCCGTTGCGTCAGGAATGTTCGGACGGTTCGGTACGATCCGCGGCTCATTTTGCGCGGCCGCTTTCTCGATCCAGGCTCTGGCTTCGTCGCTGTCCTGGCGTCCGCCGGCGCCCGCGCTCAGCATTTCAGCGTAACGCGCCTGCGAATCGCTTTGCGGCAAGCCCTTGCCGCCGATATACAGAACACCCATGAAATGCTCGGCCAGAACTTCGCCGCCCTGGGCAAGGCTTTCCAGTTCCTGCTTCGCCTCGGCATTCCCGGTAGCCGCTTTCTTTGCGACCTCGACGATTTCCAGGTCGGTCAGTGCGTGCACCGGCAATGCGAAACTCAGCGCGAACAGCAGCCATGTCAGCCGGCGGCGCATCACGCGGCAGCCCGCGGCGTAAGCGACGCATACAGTTCGGTGAGTCTTGCTGCCATGTGATCGATCCCGTAAGGGCCGGCGGCCGCGCGTGCGGCGCCCCGCATGCGATTATCCCCCGAGGCCCGCGCCGCCTCGCGCATGCTGCCCGCCAGCCCGGCGACATCGGCCGGATCGCAGATCCAGCCATTCTCCCCCTGCCGCAGGATTTCGGCCGCGCCGCTGCGCCGGCCGACGATCACCGGCAGGCCCATCGCCAGCGCTTCCAGGGCGGTGTTCGGGAACGGGTCGTAGCGCGTCGGCAGGATAAAGCAATCCGCCGCCGCGTACAGCCGCCGCACGTCGTCGCGCCCGCCGAGCAGGCGCAGCCTGTCGCCCAGGCCCGCGGCAGCAGCCTGCGCGGCGTAGCGTGCGGCTTCCCGATCGCGGCCGGCGACCGCCAGCCGGAAAGATGCATCTCCGCTGGCGGCGAGAGCACCGATAGCAGCGTCCAGCCCCTTGCGCCAGAAACCGGAGCCGACGAACAGGAACAGGAAATCCTTCGCGCTCGCGCCCAGCTCAGCGCGCGCCGCCTCGCGCGGCGCCGCTCGATGGCGCGGATGGAAGTACTCCAGGTCCACGCCGTTGTAGATCACATGCAGCTTCTGCGGCGCGACGCCGAAGCGGCGCTCGATTTCGCCTCGCACCATCGCCGAGTTGCAGACCACCGCTCGCAGCGCGGGATGCCCGAACATGCGGCGCTCCGCGGCGCAGACGTAGCTATGATAGGGATTCAGGCCGATGCCGGACTGCCCGGCTGCGCGCCGGATGTCGAGCCATTCGGCGTGCACGCCGTCGCCCGCACGGTAGATGTCGCAGCCGGCGATGCGCTCATGCGATTGCACCAGATCGAAGCCGCCGGCTTCCCAGGCCGCGCGCGAGGCGCGCGCAAACGACGCATCGCGCCACGCGCTGCCGAAATGAAACGGATCCACTGTCAGCACTCGCCGCGCGTCCCAACCTCCGGCTTGGCGGGTAATCAGCGTGAGTTCGGCGCCCGCGCGTTCGAGCGCCGGCAGCGCACGTTCGATGAAGCGCTCGGCCCCGCCGTAGGGGTTGTAGCGCTGTCGAACCAACGCAACGCGCACCCTCTCAGCGCTCCCGGCTCAGCAATTCCTGCGCTGCCGCGTAGACCTCATCCACGCCTAGCGTGGTAAGGCATTCGCTGATCTTGCCGCCGCCGCAGCCGTCATTGCCACAGGGCCGGCAAGGATGGTTGGTCGTGACCACGCGGTGCGCGACGCGCCAGGGGCGCCACTCCTGCTCGCCACTCGGCCCGAACAGCGCCACCGCCGGCGTACCCATCGCCGCGGCAAGATGCATCGGCATCGAATCGACGCCGACGAACAGGCTCGCGCGCGAGGTCAGCGCGCCCAGCTCCTTGACAGTGAGCTTGCCGGCCAGATTCACGGGGTTCGATTTCGTTTTCGAAAGTATTTTCTCGATCAATGCCATTTCTTCCGGTGCTGGCGCGGCGGTGATCACCACCCGGTGCGCCGCCGAAAGGCGATCTATCAATTCTGCATTGCGCTCGGCGGGCCAGCACTTGAAGCTCCAGCGCGACGCGGGGTGGATGTGCACGAACCCGCGTTCAGCGAGCCCTTCGGCGGCAAGCAGCGCCGCGACGCTCGCCTCGACGGCAGCCCCGGGCAGGAACCGCAGGCGGCGCTCTTCCATGCCGGGCTGCAGGCCGATGCGGCGCAGCGCGTCGAGATTGGCTTCGACCTTGTGGCGGCGGCCGTTGCGCGCGAGCGGATAGAGATGCGTGAAGCTTCTTTTCCAGAAAGCGCCGCGCTCGGGCGCCGCTGGCGCGACGCTATGGCGCGCTCCGAGCGAGCGCGCGAGCCACGCGCCGCGCGGCTGCTCCGTCAAATGCAGCAGCAGGTCGTAGCGCCTCGCGCGCAGCGTCGCAAAGAGTTTTGCTTCCGCTCCCAGTTGGGACAGCAGACTTTCGTTCTTCCACTTGCGTCCGACGGCGTGCACCCGGCTGAGCGCCGGATGCCCTTCGAGCATGGGCGCGGTGTCGTCGTAGACCAGCGCGTCGATCTCCGCGCCAGGCACCCGTGCCTGGAGCGCGGCGGCGACCGGCGCGGCGAGCAGTACGTCGCCGTGATGGCGCAGCATGACGACCAGCGCGCGCGCGATCTCCCCGAGTGGAACGGCGTCTTTCAGCATCGGGGGAAGATAGCAGAATTGCTACCCACCCCCTCGGGCACTAGTCCAGCTTGAACTCTGCCGTCAGGCCGACAGTGCGCCCTGCCAGTGGATACACCGCGTAGCGGTCGGCGGTGAATGCGCTGCGTACGGCATAGGTGTAGTAGTGCTCGCCGAACAGGTTGTTGACGGCCAGCGCGAGCTTGCCCCAGTCGAAGCTGTGGCGCAGCTTGAGGTCGACCGTGGTGTAGCTCGGGATCTTCACGCCCAGCGTGTTCGGCTCGTCGTTGTCCATGAACTGATCCGACAGATAGGTCAGCGTGCCCGAGAGCTGCGTCTTGGCGGCGACGTCCCACGCGAACGCGGCGTTCGCCTTGTGCGTCGGCACCAGCGGCACCCGCTTGCCGGCGACGCTCATGTTGGTGCCGATGGCGAACGGACTGCCCGGCAACACGCCTTCGAGGAACTTCGCGTCCGTGTACGCATAGCCCGCCCGCAGGCTCAGTTGCCCGTTTACCCGCCAGTTGCCGTCAAGCTCGATGCCCTGGCGGCGCGACGGCGGCAGGTTGGTGTTGCCCACCCCGGTCGAGAACGGGTCGAGATGGATCTCGTCGGTGACGTCGCTCTGGAACAGCGTCGCGCGCAGCGACTGCGCGGGGCCGCGCCACTCCACGCCGCCTTCGTGGGTCAGCGCGTGCTGGGGCCGCAGGAACTGGAATTCCGGTACGAAGAAGGCGTTGTTCTCGTAAAGCTCGTCCACGTTTACGAAGCGGAAGCTCTTGCCCGCGCGGACGAAACCGGCCCAGGCGGACGAGAGGGCATGCCGCAGGCCCAGATCCCAGGCATCCTGGCGCTGAGTCTGGCGCGCTTCGGGCGCCGAGCCATTGAAGAAGAAGCCCGGCGCGGTGGGGTCGACCGTGTCGTTCGCGGCGTAGCGCACGCGTTCCGCGCGCGCGCCGACCGAGAGGCGGGTCGCCGCGGTGAGGTCGATGAGATCCTGGAAGTAAAAGGCCTCGGTGTCCTGCGAGGCGCGGATGCGGTTGATCGGCTGGCTGGTGTTTTCCGGCCGGTCGCTGCGCTTCGAGTCGTACCGCCAGGCGTACATATCCATGCCGAGGGTGAGCCGGTGGCTGAACGCGCCGGTCGCGAACGGCAGGCGCAGGCGCGGCGTGAAGGAGTTCACTTCCAGCGCGTCGGCGCGATAGATCGGGAAGCCGCCCTGGTCGAAATACGCGCGCTGGTCCTTTGTCCGCCAGTCGAAGTTGAGGCTCAATTCAGCCTCGCCGAAGCGCTGCCCGAGCGCCAGGCCGGCGCGCTTGCCGTCCCGGCTGGAATAGTCGAGCGGGGTCTGCGCCCCGCGCGGATTCGCCGCGTACTCGTCCAGGCCGATCGAGGGCTGGATGCGGCGCGCGCCCGGCAGGCGCAGTTCCTGCGAGTCGGAGGCTGCGCGCACGTCGATCGTCGTGTCGGCGAAGACCCAGCGCAGGTTGGCGGTGTTGTTCTGCTGCTCGTTGCGGTTGTTGGCGCGGTAACCGTCGGAGCTGAAGTTGTACACCGAGGCATTGATGCCGAAATTATCCTTCGCATAGCTGCCGTAGAGCTGGCCTTCCTGCGTGTTATAGGTCGCGGTGCGGCCGAAGATTTCCAGCGCGGCGCCCTCCTTCAAGGGCGAGCGCGTGACGATGTTGATGACGCCCGCGGAGGCGCCGTCGCCATAGAGCACCGCGCCGATACCGCGCAGGATCTCGATGCGCTCGACGCCGGCCAGCGGGATCGCGGACCATTGCACGCTGGTCAGGTCGATGTCCGTGATGCGCCGGCCGTCGAGCAGGATCAGGGTGTTCTGCCCGCCCGTGACGCCGTAGCCGCGCAGGTCGACCGTGGTGCTCGACGCGTTGTTGCCGAAAAAGTCCTTCATGGTGATGCCGGTCTGCTCCTGCAGCAGTTCCGGTATGGTGCGCGCGGCGCTTTTCTGGATGTCCTCCGCGGCAATGACGGTGGTGCTCGCCGGCAGGCGGCGCGCGTCTTCCGAAAATCGGGTCGCGGTGACGTTGATCGCGTCGTCGTTCTGTGAAAAAACGGGCGTGGAAAAGACGGCCAGAGCCGCCACGGTGATGGCAATGCGCATTGTTATCCCCTTTCGGTGCCGTCCCCGACACCACGATTGGTTGATAAAAATCCACAAGGCCGGTCTCCGGACTCGCGAGTGGTGGACCGATCCTGGGACCGGTCACCGGGTGCACGCCTTCCCATGAACGGACAATTGTTCACAGTGGCGGGTTGTGCACCCCCTCGCTTACCGTTGCGGGGGCAGTCCAGGCTTTGCGCCGTCCCCGGGTCTTACTTCGAGGACTGGCGCGCACCTGATTCCCGTTTAATCCCCGACTAAGACTTTGATCGGGGACACCTTGCAGCTGATTACGGGTGGAATTATAGCGCCGCAGCATGGTCAGGAACCACTTGCACAAACAGCCCTTATTTCTTGACGCTACGGCAGATTTGAAAGATAGTCCCGCCGTGGATGCGGAGTTCAACTCCCTCGATACCAAGGTCGCGCAGTTCGTCGGCCTGTGCGAACGGTTGCGCGCGGAAAACCACGATCTGCGGCAGCAGCTGGCGACGGCGAAGAACGACGCGAAGCGCCTGAACGAACGCATCGAGGGCGCCAAGGTGAAGCTGGAAAGCCTGCTCTCCCGCATGCCCGACTGACCCGCATTCCATCCTGACAACCCCCATGGCCGACAGCGCCAGCACCATCGAGATCAGCATCCTCGGGCGCAACTACAAAATCGCCTGCGAAGAGGGCGAGCGCGAAGCGCTGATGGAAGCGGTCGCTTACCTGGACGGCAAGATGGGCGAGATCAAGAAAGCGGGCAAGGTGAGCGGCACCGACCGCATCGCGGTGATGGCGGCGCTCAACATCGCGCACGAATTTCTTTCCACCAAGCTCGGCAGCGGCTTTGATATCGGGCAGGCGAAGCGTAGAATTTTGCTGATTGAGGCGAAGTTGGACGAAGCGCTCGCCAAGCAGGACAAATTGTTCTAGTTTTTCGATATCACTATTGTCTTCGTCCCCTGCTGTGTTCGACCGGGCCCATATTTTCCGAACCGATAGCTTCCCCAGGTCGCGGCCCCGAGTGCCACTGTTGTGATCGTCCCTCGCCTCCGGGCGTGCCGGACGAACCTGATGTGGACGGTACGCGACCACCCTGATTAAGCAGGGTTCGGAGGCCGGGCCCACCGGCACGAGCGGGGGACTCCACTATTTTTCCCCTGTCCCCATGAATCATTGGCTGATGAAAACCGAGCCGGACGATTGCTCGATCGACGACGCGCTCGCAGCGGCGAAGCGCATCACGCCTTGGACCGGGGTGCGCAACTACCAGGCACGCAACTACATGCGGGACCAGATGCGCGTCGGCGACGGCGTGTTGTTCTACCACTCGAGCTGCCCCGAGCCCGGCATCGCCGGCCTCGCCGAGGTCGCGAGCGCGGCCTACGACGATCCTTCGCAATTCGACCGCAAGAGCCCCTACCACGATCCGAAATCGAAGCGCGAGGCGCCGCGCTGGCAGTGCGTGGACGTGCGGGCGCTGAAGAAAACGCGCCTGATGCCCATCGCGGAACTGCAGGCCCAGCCTGCACTGAAGAACATGCTGACGCTGCGCCCCGGCAACCGCCTGTCGATCACGCCGGTGAGCGCAGCCGAATGGAAACTCATTTGCAACCGACTGACCTGAAGAACGACACGCTGCTGCGGGCGCTGGCGCGCGAGCCGACGGCCTACACGCCGGTCTGGCTGATGCGCCAGGCCGGGCGCTACCTGCCCGAGTACAACGCCACGCGCGCCCGGGCAGGCAGCTTCCTCAAGCTGGCTAAATCGCCGGCGCTTGCCACCGAGGTCGCGCTGCAGCCGCTGGAACGTTATCCGCTGGATGCGGCGATCCTGTTTTCCGACATCCTGACGGTGCCGGACGCGATGGGGTTGGGGCTGTACTTCGCCGAGGGGGAAGGTCCGCGCTTCGAGCGGCCGCTGCGCGACGAGGCCGCAATCGCGCGACTGGCCGTGCCCGACCCGGCGCTCGAGCTGCGCTACGTGCTCGATGCGGTGCGCGAAACACGGCGCGCGCTTGCTGGACGGGTACCGCTGATCGGCTTCTCCGGCAGCCCATACACCCTGGCCTGCTACATGATCGAAGGTTCGGGCAGCAACGATTGGCGCCACGTGAAGCAGATGCGCGGCGCACGTCCGGACCTCCTGCATCGCATCCTGGACGTCAACGCACGCTCGGTGACGGACTACCTGAACGCGCAGATCGAGGCCGGCGCGCAGGTGGTCATGCTGTTCGACACCTGGGGCGGCAGCCTGAACACGGCGGATTACGAAGAGTTCTCGCTCGCCTATATGCGCCAGGTGCTGGCGGCGTTGCGCCCGGCGCCGTCGATCGTCTTCACCAAGGACGGCGGCGCGTGGCTGGAAAGCATCGCCGCCAGCGGTTGCAGCGCTGTGGGGCTCGATTGGACAGTCGATCCGCGCGAAGCGCGACGCCGCATCGGCGGCAAGGTCGCGCTGCAAGGCAATCTCGATCCCGCGGTGCTGACGACGCCCGATGCGAACGTGCGCGAGCAGGCGCGGCGCGTGCTCGATGCATTCGGAACCGCGCCCGGCCACATCTTCAATCTCGGCCATGGCATCTCTCCGCAGGCGCGGCCCGACGCGGTCGCCGCACTCGTAGACGAAGTGCGCGCTTACAGCAAGAAACTCAGGACCGGCCACGGCTAGTTATGCACACGGGCTAGCCAGAGGGAGAAATCGTCCATTCTCCGGGCGTAGCGTGGTTGTGGATTTCGCAAACCATTGATCTCAAAATGATAACCACCCTCCAGGAATCGCTTTCCCAGCGTCCGGGGCTCATCCTGTGGACAACTTCCCGGACGGCCTTGGAATTGTTCACAGCTTTATCCACAAGAGAAGTCGCGCCGGGAAATTTCTCCTGCAAATGAGAGTGTTGCGCGTCGCGCTTGAAGTGCCAGTCGCAAAACTTTTCGACTATTTGTGCGACGACGCCATGGCTGCGGCGGCCGGTGATCGCGTGGTGGTCCCATTTGGTGCACGCGAACGTGTGGGCGTGGTGGTCGAAGTCGGCGACGGCAGCGCGGTAGCGGGCGCGCGGCTGAAAACCGTCGTGCGCGTGCTGGACAACGCGCCGCGCCTTTCGGCGGACTGGCTCGAGCAGATGCGTTTTCTCTCTTCCTACTACCAGCGGCCGCTGGGCGAGACAGTCGCCGGCGCGCTGCCACCGCGCTTGCGTTCGCTCAAGCCCTTGCCGAAGAAGCGCAAAGCGGCGCAAGAGAATGTTGGAAGCGACCCGGCGCAGTTCGCACCCGGCCCGGCACCTAACGCCGCACAAACGCAGGCCATCGAGCGGATCGGCGCGGCGTTCGGTCGCTTCCGGCCGTTCCTGCTGCACGGCATCACCGGCAGCGGAAAGACCGAGGTTTACCTCCGGCTGATCGCGGCTGTGGTGGCGCGCGGCCAGCAGGCACTCGCACTGGTACCGGAGATCGGCCTCACGCCGCAACTGGAGGCGCGCTTTCGCCACGCCTTCCCCGGCGCGCGCATCGCGGTGCTGCACAGCGCGCTGGAAGACACGGCGCGCACCCAGGCCTGGCTGGATGCCGCGCGTGGCGAGGCGCAGATCGTCCTCGGTACACGGCTCGCGGTTCTGACGCCCATGCCGAAACTGGGCCTGGTGGTGGTGGATGAGGAGCACGACCCCTCCTTCAAGCAGCAGGAGGGGCTGCGCTACTCCGGGCGCGACGCGGCGATCCTGCGCGCGAAGCTCGCCGGTTGCCCAGTGGTGCTGGGGACCGCGACGCCGTCGCTGGAGACCTGGCAGAACGCCCGCGTCGGACGTTACGAACTGCTCACTCTTCCCGAGCGTGCGGTGCCCGGCGCCCGGCTGCCCACGGTGCGCACGGTCGACCTGCGCGAGGAAAGCGTCGAACAGGGCCTGGCGAAGACCGTGATTGAGGCCATACGCTCCCGTCTTTCGCGCGGAGAGCAGAGCCTCGTATTCATCAACCGCCGCGGTTACGCGCCGGTTCTCGCCTGCGAAGCCTGCGGCTGGGCAGCGGGCTGCAAGCGCTGCAGCGCGCGCCTCGTGTTTCACTCGAAAGACCGGCGCCTGCGCTGCCACCACTGCGGCGCCGAAGAGGAGATCCCGCGCACCTGCCCCACCTGCGGCAACGTCGACTTGAAGCCCCTCGGGCGCGGCACGCAGCGCGTCGAAGAGACGCTGACGGCGATCTTTCCCGAAGCGCGCATCCTGCGCATCGATCGGGACAATTCGCGCAAACGCGGCGAACTCGCGCGCACGCTTGAAGGCATCGGCCGCGGCGAGGGCGACATCCTGGTGGGCACGCAACTGCTTGCCAAGGGGCACGACTTTCCAAACCTGACGCTGGTGTGCGTGCTGAACGCCGACAGCGCACTGCTGTCAACCGACTACCGCTCCGCGGAGCGCCTGTTCGCAACCCTGGCGCAGGTCGGCGGGCGTTCGGGCCGGCGCGAGCAGCCGGGCGAAGTGCTGATACAGACGCGCTTTCCGGGGCACCCGATGTACCAGGCGCTGATACGCCATGACTATGCGGGCTTCGCCGGCTCGCAGCTCGAAGAACGCGAAAGCGCCGGCTTCCCCCCGTTCGTCTTCGAGGCGGCGCTGCGCGCGGAAGCGACAGAGCTCGCGACCACGATGGCGTTCCTGAAAGCGGCGGCGCTGCTGGTGCCCGCGCCCGAGGGCGTTTGCATCTACAACCCGGTACCGCACGTGATCACGCGCCGCGCCGGCTACGAGCGCGCGCAGATCGTCGTGCAGTCGCCCTCGCGCCCCGCGCTGCAGGCCTTCCTCGCTGAATGGAATGCCGCCCTGCCCGCTTCCGCATCCAGCGGCGTGCGCTGGCACCTGGATGTGGACCCGATCGAGTTCGACTAGAGCTTTATAATTCGCGCCCCTCTCATGCCCAATCCCAAGGAAACGGTCGAAGCCATTCTTGCGGGCGCCGTGCGCGCGTTGGCGCCGGACGCCGGAATCAGCGTCCGTCTCGATCTGCCGCGCAACCTGGAACACGGCGACTACGCGACCAGCGTGGCGCTGCAGCTGGCCAAACCGCTAGGCCGCAAGCCGCGCGAGATCGCCGAAGATATCGTCCGGACAACAAAGGCTGAAATCGAGCAAGCCGGCGCGACGCTTGAAATTGCCGGCGCTGGATTCATCAACATCCGCATCGGCGCCGGGCAGAAGCTGAAAATCGTCCAGCGTGTCCTGCAGGAAGGCGCGAACTTTGGCCGCACCAAGGCGGCGAATCCGGAAAAAATGCAGGTCGAGTTCGTCTCGGCCAATCCGACCGGGCCGCTGCATGTCGGCCACGGCCGGCAGGCGGCGCTGGGCGATGCGCTGGCGGCGCTGCTCGAGTCGCAGGGCCACGCGATCACGCGCGAGTTCTACTACAACGACGCCGGCGCGCAGATCCAGAACCTCGCGCTGTCGGTGCAGGCGCGCGCCAGGGGCGTCGAGCCCGGCGCGCCGGATTGGCCGGCGGACGGCTATGCCGGTGAGTACATCGCGGACATCGCGAAGGAAATTTCCGACGCAACAGATCTTGACGCGATTCGCCGGCACGCCGTGGCTTACCTCCGAAAAGAGCAGGACGCCGACCTGCTGGCGTTCGGCGTCAAATTCGACGTCTACTACCTGGAATCCAGCCTGTACACCGAGGGCAAAGTGGACGCCACTGTGAAGGGTATGGTGGACAGCGGGAAAACCTACGCGAAGGAAGGCGCGCTGTGGCTGCGTACCACCGACTATGGCGACGACAAGGACCGCGTGATCCGCAAGTCGGACGGCGGCTACACCTACTTCGTGCCGGACGTCGCCTACCACGTCACCAAGTGGCGGCGCGGCTTCAGGAAAGTAATCAACGTGCAGGGCACCGACCACCACAGCACGATCACGCGCGTGCGCGCCGGCCTGCAGGCGCTGGCCATCGGCATCCCGAAAAACTACCCGGACTACGTGCTGCACAGCCTGGTGAAGGTGATGCGGGGCGGCGCCGAAGTGAAAATTTCCAAGCGTGCCGGTTCCTATGTCACCGTCAGTGACCTGATCGACTGGGTGGGCAGGGACGCGGTGCGGTTTTTCCTGGTGTCGCGCAAGGCCGACACCGAGTTCACTTTCGATATCGACCTGGCGCTGGCGAAGAGCGAGGAAAACCCTGTGTACTACGTGCAATACGCGCACGCGCGCGTCTGCAGCCTGCTCGGTAAATGGGCGGGCGATCCCGCACAGCTGGGCAAGGCGAAGGTGGACCTGCTGACGCATGCCAAGGAATTGCGGCTCGCCCAGCAGCTCGCGGAATTCCCTGAAACCGTGGCGGTCGCGGCGCGGGAACTCGCGCCGCACACCATCGCCTTCTACCTGCGCGCGCTCGCGGGCGAATTCCACAGCTACTATAATGCCGAGGAGATTCTTGTCGAGGACGAATCCCTGCGCGCGGCGCGCCTCGCGCTTTGCGCAGCGGTCCGGCAGGCGCTGGCCAACGGCCTTGCGCTCCTCGGCGTAAGTGCGCCGGAGAAAATGTGACGCAAAAGCAGGGCGGAAATTTCATCATCGGCCTGGCGGTCGGCCTGATCCTCGGGCTGGCCATCGCGCTCGGCGTGGCGTTCTACCTGAACAAGACTCCGCTGCCTTTTCTCGGCAAACCCGCCAAGCCCGCCGCCGCGGAGCCGGCGAAAGCGGTCGCCGGCATGCCGCAGGGCGGCGCCAAAGGCGTTGAGAAAGGCGCCGACAAGGAACGGCCGAAGTTCGACTTCTACAAGATCCTGCCCGGCGGCGAAGAACCGGTCAGCGAGAAAGAATTGAAGGAAGCCGCCAAGGCGGCGCCGAAAAGCCAACCCGGCCAGCCGGAAGCGGCCAAGGGTGTGTACTTCATCCAGGCGGGCGCGTTCCAGAACCCTGCCGATGCCGACAACCAGAAGGCCAAGATCGCGATTCTGGGTTTCGAATCGAGCGTCGAGCCGACCGCGCTGCCGGACAAGGGAACCTGGTACCGCGTGCGGATGGGTCCCTACACAATGCTCGAAGATCTAAACCGCGTGCGCAAGGTGCTGTCCCAGAACGGAATCGACGCGAGCCTTGTCAAAGTCAAGGATTCCGCCGCCAAGTAACAACCAGGAAACAGAACACAGGACACTAACCGCATGGACAAAACCCGCCGTACGCTGATCACCGCGATTGCCGCAGCCGCGGCCCCCATTCCCCTCGCTTTACGCGCTCAGACCGGCGGCGATCCGGGCTACAGCACGCTTCAGAACGCTTTGCCGGTGGAGAACCCGGGCAAGGTCGAAGTCGCCGAGTTCTTCTGGTACGGCTGCATCCACTGCTACAACCTGGAGCCGGCGATCGAAGCCTGGCTGCCGAAGCTGCCGCCGGACGCGTACTTCCGGCGCATCCCCGCGGTGTTCAACGAGCGCTGGGCGCTCGATGCGGCGATTTACTACGCTTTCGAATCTCTTGGCGTGCTCGGCAAGGTGCACCGCCCGTTCTTCGACGCGATCCACAAGGACCGGCTGAAGACCGATAACCCGGAAGCACTCAACGAGTGGCTCGGCAAGAACGGCGTGGATCCGAAAAAGCTCGAGGCCGCAACCAAGTCGTTCGGCGTGCAGAGCAAGCTCAAGCGCGCGGCGCAGCTCACCGCCGGTTCGAAGATCGACGGCACCCCCGCGCTGATGGTGCAGGGCCGCTACACCATCAGTTCCGAACAGGGCCGCTCGCGCGAGGGCATGTTCGCCAATGCCGAGCGCCTGTTCCCGGTGGTGCGCAAGACCCTGACCGCCAGCAAGTAACCCCTTCCAGGTGCGCCGCATCTTCATCACCGGCGCCTCCACCGGGATCGGCGAAGCCCTGGCGCGGCATTACGCGGGCCCGGATACCGAGATCGGCCTGTTCGCCCGCCGCCGTGAGCTGCTCGAAAAGCTCGCCGCAGGCCTGCCGGGGCGCAGCGCCGTCTATCCTGCGGACATCACCGACGTGGCGGCGGTAGGCGCCGCTGCGCGGGATTTCATCGCGCGCTTCGGCGCGCCGGACCTCGTCATCGCCAACGCCGGCATCTCGATCGGCACGCACGGCGATGAACTGCAGGACGTCGAAAAACTTCGCCGCGTGCTGGACGTAAATGTCGCCGGCCTTGCGGCCACCTTGGCCGCCTTCGCGCCGGCGATGCGCGCCGCTCGCGGCGGCACGCTCTGCGGCATTGCCAGCGTGGCGGGCCTGCGCGGCGTTCCGGGCGCCGGCGCCTACAGCGCTTCGAAAGCCGCGGCCATCAGCTGGCTCGAATCGCTGCGCACCGAACTGGCCGGCAGCGGCGTGTCGGTGGTCACCATCTGCCCCGGCTACATCGACACACCGATGACGCAAGTGAACAAGTACGCCATGCCCTTCATCATTTCCGCCGAGGACGCGGCGCAACGTTTTGCAAGCGCGATCTCCGCGAAACGCCGGCTGGCGGTCATTCCCTGGCAGATGGCAATCGTCTCGACCCTGTTGCGCGCCCTGCCCGGCTGGCTCTATGACCGGCTTGCCGCGCGCGCGCCGCGCAAACCCAGGGACGTCGCCATCTGAGCAGGATCGTTTCGCTGGTGCCCTCCATCACCGAGTTGGTCTGCGAACTCGGCCTGGCGGATCAGCTGGTCGGGCGCACCGGCTTCTGCGTCCATCCGAAGGATGCGCTGAAGAAAATCCCCAAGGTCGGCGGCACCAAATCCGTCAACCTGAAAAAGATCCGTGAGCTTGCGCCGACCCACGTCATCGTCAACGTGGACGAAAACAAGAAGGAAACCGCCGATGCGCTCGCCGGGTTCGTGCCAAACGTCATCGTCACACACCCGCTTGCCCCGCTCGACAACTTGGCGCTCTACCGGCAGATTGGAAAGGCTTTTGGAAAACAACGAGAAGCAGAACTTTTGTGCGGGCAGTTTGATACTGCTTTTCGTTCCGCGATTTCGAATCACTTCGAAAAAAGAAAAGTTCTTTATCTCATCTGGAAGGATCCCTGGATGACGGTATCGCGCGATACCTACGTTTCGCGCATGCTCGCGCTGTTCGGGCTGGAGACAATTCCGCAAACTGCGGAATCACGCTACCCAAAGCTGCCGGACCTGAATGTCGGCGCGGAAGCAATCCTGCTTTCGACGGAGCCATATCGTTTCGGCGAATCGCACAGAAAGGAACTGCGGCAACAGACCAAGCTTGCCGTTCACCTGATCGACGGGGAAATGACGTCCTGGTACGGCCCCCGCGCCATCGCGGGCCTGCGCTACTTGGCGGATTTCAGCCGCAGCATCACGTAACTGCCCGGCGCATCCTCCAACGGATGCTCGGGCGTTCTGGCAGGGACCTTCTCGTCGCCGTTACGCACGTCCATCCAGGCCTGCCAGTCTTCCCACCAGGAGCCGGGATGCTGGGCCGCGGTCTTGAACCAGTCGTCTGCGGATTCGGGCCGCGCATCGTTGGTCCAGTATTGGTATTTCTTCGCCGCCGGCGGATTGACGATGCCCGCGATGTGGCCCGAGCCGCCGAGCACGAAGCGCACTTCGCCGCCAAGGTAATGCGAGCCCTTGTAGGTGGTCTTCCACGGGGCGATGTGGTCCTCCGCGGTCGAGATGAAGTACGCCGGCACCTTCACCTTCGACAGGTCGATCGGCACGCCCTCCAGCGTGATGCCGCCCGGTACGCCGAGCAGGTTCTTCAGGTACATGTTCCTCAGGTAGAAGCTGTGCATGCGCGCCGGCATGCGCGTCGCGTCCGAGTTCCAGTAAAGCAAGTCGAAAGGAAACGGATCCTTGCCCATCAGGTAGTTGTTGATGACGAAGGACCAGACCAGGTCGTTGGCGCGCAGCAGGTTGAAGGTGGTGGCCATCTCCGAGCCTTCGAGGTAGCCGCGCTCGTTCATCTTCTTCTCGAGGTTCTCGACCTGCGCCTCGTCGATGAACACGCCCAGCTCCCCGGGGGCGGAGAAATCCAGCAGGCTGACGAAGAAGGTCGCGGACGCGACTCGGTCTTCACCTTTTTCGGTCAAATAGGCCAGCGTCGCCCCGAGCAAAGTCCCGCCCAGGCAATAGCCGATGAAATTGACCTTGTGTTCTCCAGTCGCCTTTTCCACCGCTTCGAGCGCAGCCAGCGGCCCCTGCTTCATGTAGTCCTCGAAGCCCATCTGCGCGAGACGCGCATCCGGGTTGACCCAGGAAAGTACGAACACGCTGTGGCCCTGATCCAGGGCGAACTTGATGAACGAGTTCTTCTCGCGCAGGTCAAGGATGTAGTACTTGTTGATCCACGGCGGGATGATTACCAGCGGGGTCTTGTACGTTTCCCCGGTGGTCGGCAGGAATTGGATCAATTGCATGAGTTCCGTCTGGAACACCACTTTGCCCGGCGTGGTGGCGACGTTCTTGCCGAGCTTGAACGCCGACTCGTCGGTCATGCTGATGCCGCCCTTCTCGATGTCGCCGAGCAGGTTGTCCAGGCCCTTGAGCAGGTTCTGCCCGCCGCTGGCCACCGTCTCGCGCAGCACCTGCGGATTGGTCAGCGCGAAGTTGGACGGCGACAGCGCATCCACGAACTGGCGGGTGAAGAAGGCGACCTTCTTTTCGGAATCGGCGGGCAGCCCTTCCACGTTCGCCACCGCGTGCTGAATGTGGCGCGCGGTGATCAGGTATGACTGCTTGATGTAGTCGAAGAGGAAATTCGAGCTCCAGTCGTCGTCCTTGAAGCGCCCGTCGCCCTTGGCGGGGGCCGCGACCGGCGGCGCCTGCATGCCCATCATCTTCATCCAGCTCGTCTGCCAGAGCTGCATGTAATCCACCATCAGGTTGGTGGTGGTCGCGGCCAGCGCCGCCGGATTGGAAAACATCTTTGCGTAAAGGTCCATATACGCCTTGGCGATGCCCAACTCATCATTCGCGGCGGCGTGGTCCCGGCCCGCGAAGTCGGCGAAGATCCTCGCCGAGCGTTCGGCGACCTCCTGCAGCACGCGCGCGGTTTCCTCCGTATTCAGGGGCTTCACTTTCCCGTCCATGGCTCCTCCTCTCCTAACCCGATGCAAACCGCGCCACGCCATCGGTGCCGATGCTACGGGCGAGTTGCCCGTCGTAATGCAGGTAGTGCAGATGGGCGATCGCTTCACCCAGCGCGAAAAAGATCTGGCTGGTATCCAGCTTGCGCTTGAACAGGATTTCGAGCACGTCGGCCGCGGCGCGCGGTGACGCGGCGCAGGCCGCCTGCAGTTCGGCCAGGCGCTCGGCATGGTGCGCCTCCAGCTGCGCGACGCGGGCGTGCGCGCCGCGGAACGGCAGGCCGTGCGAAGGCAATACGAGCATATCTTCGGGAAGGTCGCGGTAGCGCCGGATCGAATCCAGGAACAGGCGCAGCGGGTTCGAACGCGGATCTATCGGCCGCACCGCGACATTGGTCGATATGCGCGGCAGCAACATGTCGCCGGAGATCAATACGTTCAGCTCCTTGCAGTAGAGCGAGACGTGCTCGGGCGCATGGCCGTAGCCGACGATCGCCTTCCAGTCGCGGCCGCCAATCGCGACCTGGTCGCATTCGTAGAGGCGCCGGTGCGCGATCGGAAATTCCGGCACCATGGATTTATACAACCCACCGCGCGCGAGCAGCGCCTTCGCCCGCGCTTCGTCGAGGCCGTTGCTGCGGAACAGGTCCATCTGCGCTTCGGTGGTATAGCCGGCGGAACTGTTGCGGGCCGCATGCACGGTCAGGAACTCACCCCGCGTCATCCAGAGTTCGGCGCCGCTGCGCTTGCATAGCCAGGCGCCGTTGCCCGCGTGGTCCGGGTGGTAGTGGGTGATGAGGACTCGACGAACTGGTTTCGATCCGATCTTGTCCGTGAAAATCTTGTCCCACAGTGCGCGTGTGGGCTCATTGCCCAATCCACTGTCGATCAGTAACCATCCGTCACCGTCTTCAAGCATCCAAAGATTGATGTGATCGAGCTGGAACGGCAACGCCATGCGCAGCCAGTGCACGCCGGGCGCGACCTCGTGGGTCGTGCCGGGCGCTGGCGGTTCCGCAAACGGATAGTCGGGAGCAGTCACGCGCGGGTTTACCGAGCTAGAATCTCTGTACCCTACCATGCAGACTATCGAAAAGGAACGCGGCGAGTTTTCCATCAGCGAGCTGGCGACCGAGTTCGACGTCACGCCGCGCGCGATCCGCTTCTACGAGGACCACGGCCTGCTCGCGCCAAAGCGTGCCGGCCAGCGCCGCATCTACTCGCCGCGCGACCGCACCCGCCTCAAACTCACCCTGCGCGGCAAGCGCCTGGGGCTCACGCTTTCGGAGATCCGCGAGCTGATCGATATGTACGAGCCCGGGCGAGATGAGCGCCCGCAACTGAAGCGCTTCCTCGCGCTGCTGGAGGCGCACAAGGCGAGCCTGCTGCAGCAACGCAGCGATATCGAGGCGCAACTCACCGAGCTGCAGGTCTTCGAGAAAAAGATCCGCAAGCAGCTCAAGCCAAGTTGACGTTTACGTAAACGTCAAGTAAGGTTGCGGATTTCGCCCCGGCATGGACTACCCCTTTCTCCGCTTCGCGCACGGCGAGACCATCGAACTGCTGCGCGCCTCGGTGCGCGACTTCGCGGCGAAGGAGATCGCGCCGCGCGCCGCCGACCTCGACCGCACGAACCAGTTTCCGTCCGACCTGTGGAAAAAAATGGGCGGCCTGGGACTGCTCGGCATCACGGTGGAGGAGGAATTCGGTGGCACCGCGATGGGCTACCTCGCCCACATCATCGCCATGGAAGAAATCAGCCGAGCCTCGGCCTCGGTGGGCCTCTCCTACGGCGCGCACTCCAACCTGTGCGTGAACCAGATCCGCAGGAACGGCAGCGAAGCGCAGCGCAGGAAATACCTGCCGAAGCTGATTTCCGGCGAGCACGTCGGCGCGCTCGCCATGTCGGAGCCCGGCGCGGGGTCGGACGTCGTTGGCATGAGATTGAAAGCCGAAAGACGTGGGGACCGCTACCTCCTGAACGGCAACAAGATGTGGATTACGAATGGGCCCGACGCAGATGTGCTTGTCATTTATGGAAAGGGTGAAGGCATCACCGCCTTCATCGTCGAGAGGGGCATGAAGGGCTTCAGCACCGCGCAAAAGCTGGACAAACTCGGCATGCGCGGATCCAACACTTGTGAACTCGTGTTCCGGGATTGCGAAGTTCCGGCGGATAACCTCCTCGGCGAAGAAGGAAAAGGCGTGAAGGTGCTGATGTCCGGCCTCGACTACGAACGCGCGGTGCTGGCCGGCGGACCGCTCGGCATCATGGGCGCCTGCCTGGACGCCGTGCTGCCCTACGTGCACGAAAGAAAACAGTTCGGCCAGCCGATCGGCGAATTCCAGCTGATGCAGGGCAAACTCGCCGACATGTATGCCACCTACTCCGCTTGCCGCGCATACGTCTACGCGGTCGGCCAGGCGCTCGATCGCGGCGACGGGTCTGCCAGATACGCGCGCAAGGACGCGGCCGGCGCGATCCTCTACGCCGCCGAAAAGGCGACCTGGATGGCGGGCGAGGCGATCCAGGCGCTGGGCGGCATGGGCTACATCAACGAATCGCCCACCGGACGCCTGTGGCGCGACGCCAAGCTCTACGAGATCGGCGCCGGCACCTCCGAGATCCGCCGCTGGCTGATCGGCCGCGAACTGTTTGCGGAGACCGCATGACCGACATCGCCGAACTCTTCAAGCGCAACCAGGCCTGGGCGAAGGAAATGCGGGCTGCCGACCCGGAATTCTTCAGCAGCCTCGCGAACCAGCAATCGCCCGAGTTCCTGTGGATCGGCTGTTCGGACAGCCGGGTGCCGGCCAACCAGATCACCGGGCTCGCGCCGGGCGAAGTGTTCGTGCACCGCAATGTCGCCAACCTCGTGGTGCACACCGACCTGAATTGCCTGTCGGTGCTGCAGTTCGCGGTCGACCTGCTGCGCGTGCGCCATGTCATCGTCTGCGGGCATTACGGCTGCAGCGGCGTGCACGCGGCGCTGCACGGCCAGAAGGTCGGCTTGGCGGACAACTGGCTGCGCCACGTGCAGGATGTGCGCGAAAACCACGCCGCGGAACTCGACGCCATCGCCAACGCCACGGCGCGCGAACGGCGCCTTTGCGAACTGAACGTGATGGCCCAGGTGCGCCATGTCTGCGAGGCGACCGTCGTGCAGGACCGCTGGGCAAGCGGACGGCCGCTCGCCGTGCACGGCTGGATCTACGGACTGGACGATGGACTGCTGCGCGATCTGGGCTGCACGCACGACGGGGCGGGCAAATGAGGCTCTCAACGCCGCTGTCCGCCCTGCTCGGCCTCGCCTCGCCGATCGTCCAGGCGCCGATGGCGGGCGGCCCCTCGTCGCAGGAGCTGGTCGCGGCCTGCTCGGCAGCGGGCGTGCTCGGCTCCTTCGGCTTCGCCTATACGCAGCCGGAGGAGATGAAGAAGCAATCGGCCTGGGTGCGCGCGAAAACCGACCGGCCGTTCGGCATCAATCTGTTCACCTTTGCAGCACCGGGCCAGATCGATGCCCGCGCGCAGCGCGGCGCACTGGACGCGGTGGCCGGCTACTACAAAGAACTGGGGCTGCCGGCGCCCGAACCCGTAAACGCTCCGTATGCGCCGGATCTGGAAGCGCAACTGGACGCGATTGCGGAGATTCGGCCTCGCGTTTTTACTGTTCATTTGAATGATCTGAATCAAAATCGCATCAAGGCGTTCCAATCCCTGAACGTTCTGGTGGGCGGCAGCGCGACTTGCGTCGCCGAAGCGCAGCATCTCGAGAAGCTCGGCTTCGATTTCGTCATCGCGCAGGGCGGCGAGGCCGGCGGCCATCGCGGCAGCTACCTGCGCGACCCCTACCAGTCGCTCACCGGTACGCTTGCGTTGGTCCGCCTGGTCGCACGCGCGGTGAAGCTCCCCGTCGTCGCGGCGGGCGGCATCATGGACGGCGCCGGCATCGCCGCGTCGCTCGCGCTGGGCGCGCAGCTGGCACAGCTCGGCACCGCCTTCGTTCCCTGCCCGGAAAGCGGCGCCGCGCAGGTTCATAAGGATCTCTTGCTGAAAGCAACAGAAGACACTACCCGCGTGACAGAAAAGTTTTCCGGAAAACCGGCGCGCGGCTTGTCGAACCGCTTCATGACGGAGATGGCGGGGAAGCAGGCGCCGCAGCTCGCGTTCCCGGCGCAGAACAGCGTGACCGGCAAGTTGCGCCAGGCCTCCGCCAAAGCCGGCAAGCCCGACTTCATTGCCCTGTGGTCCGGCCAGGCGGCGCCGCTGTCGCGCGCGCTGCCCGCCGCCGAACTGATTGCGAAGCTGGAAGCGGAAACCATCGAATCCATACAGAAGCTGAAAGGAATGCTCCATGAAACCTGATCCGATCGTCATCGTCTCCGCTGCCCGCACACCAATGGGCGCCTTCCAGGGAGAGTTGAAGGGATTCGCCGCGCCGCAACTGGGCGCGGCGGCGATCCGCGCGGCGGTGGAGCGCGCGAAACTCAAGCCGGAAGACGTGCAGGAGGTCCTGATGGGCTGCGTGCTGCCGGCGGGCCAGGGCCAGGCGCCCGCGCGCCAAGCCGCGCTGGGCGCAGGGCTGTCGCTCGCGACCGGCTGCACCACGATCAACAAGATGTGCGGCTCCGGCATGAAAGCGGCAATGTTCGCGCACGATTCGCTGGCGGCAGGGACCGTCGATGTCGTCGTGGCCGGCGGCATGGAATCCATGACCAACGCGCCCTACCTGCTGCCGAAGGCGCGCGCCGGATTGCGCATGGGCCACGCCCAGGTGCTCGACCACATGTTCTATGACGGCCTGGAGGACGCCTACGAAAAAGGCCGCCTGATGGGCGCCTTCGCCGAGGAGTGCGCCGGCTCGTACAAATTCACCCGCGAAGCGCAGGATGATTTCGCGATTACTTCCCTGAAGCGCGCGCAGAAAGCCAACAAGGAAGGCTGGTTCGCCTGGGAGACCACGCCGCTCGCCATCAAGGCCGGCAAGGATGAGAAATTCATGGAAATCGACGAGCAGCCGTTCAAGGCCAATCTGGAAAAGATCCCCACGCTCAAACCGGCGTTTGCCAAGGACGGCACGGTAACGGCGGCGAACTCTTCGTCGATTTCCGACGGCGCAGCCGCGCTGGTGCTGATGCGCCGCTCGACGGCGGACAAGCTCGGCCTGACGGCGCTGGCGACGATCATCGGCCATTCGACCCACGCGCAGGCGCCCGCGTTATTCACGACGGCACCAGTCGGGGCAATTAAAAAATTACTTGAAAAAGCCAATTGGAAAGCGGAGAACGTCGACCTCTACGAAATCAACGAAGCCTTTGCGGTCGTCACCATGGCGGCGATGCAGGAGCACAAGCTGCCGCACGACAAGGTGAACGTGCACGGCGGCGCCTGCGCGCTCGGCCATCCGATCGGCGCCTCCGGGGCGCGCATCCTCGTCACCCTGATCGGCGCGCTGCGCAAGTACGGTGGCAAGCGCGGCGTCGCATCGCTGTGCATTGGCGGCGGCGAGGCCACGGCGATGGCGATCGAACTGGCATGAGCGGAATGAAGGCCACCAAGGCCGCGCTTTCCAAATTGCTCGGCCGTTCCAAGTTCGTCAACGGATACGGGCTGAAGCTGGTTTCCGTGACCGATGCCGAATGCACCATCGCCATGCCATTCCGCAAGGCTTTCGAGCGTCCGGGCGGCACGGTCAACGGACCCGCTTTCATGGCGGCGGCGGATTGCGCGATGTGGCTGGCGATCAAGCGCCATATTGGCATCGAGCACGACGCGGTCACCTCGGAACTGAATACCGCGTTCCTGAACGCGGCGCGCAGCGAGACCGTGTACTGCACCGCGCGCGTGCTGAAGCTCGGCAAGCGCATCATCTACGGCACGGCCGAATGCCACGACCGGCGCGGCAAGCTGTTCACCCATCACAGCGTCACCTACGCGCGCCTCTGAGGAAGCCTAGCCGATGCCGGTGATCAAGAGCCAGCTCAATCCCCGTTCGGAGGAGTTCCGCGCCAACGCGGCGCGCATGCGCGGCCTGGTGGGGGACCTGAAGCAGAAGGCGGCGGCAATTTCGATGGGTGGCGACGAAGCGGCGCGCAAGAAGCACACGGCGCGCGGCAAGATGCTGGTGCGCGACCGCGTGCGCACGCTGCTCGATCCGGGCTCGCCGTTCCTCGAGATCGGCCAGCTCGCCGCCTACGGCATGTACGGTGGCGACGTCCCCTCGGCATCCATGGTGGCCGGCATCGGCCGCGTTTCCGGGCGCGAATGCATGATCGTAGCCAACGACGCCACCGTGAAGGGCGGCACCTATTTCCCGATGACGGTGAAAAAGCACCTGCGCGCGCAGGAAATCGCTCTTCAGAACCGCCTGCCCTGCGTCTACCTGGTGGATTCGGGCGGCGCCAACCTGCCCAGCCAGGACGAGGTCTTCCCCGACCGCGAACACTTCGGGCGCATTTTCTACAACCAGGCCAACCTGTCTGCGCTGGGCATCCCGCAGCTCGCCTGCGTGATGGGTTCCTGCACTGCGGGCGGCGCCTACGTGCCGGCGATGTCGGATGAGTCGATCATCGTCAAGGGCCAGGGCACCATTTTCCTTGGCGGCCCGCCGATCGTGAAGGCCGCTACCGGCGAAATTGTCACCGCCGAGGAGCTCGGTGGCGCGGAAGTTCATACGCGGGTCTCAGGCGTGTCGGATCACTACGCGCTCAATGACGCCCACGCGCTGTCGATCGTGCGGAGGATTGTTTCGGGCTTGAATTATGAAAAGAAAATAGGTTTGAAAATTCAGGAATCGAGAGAACCCCTTTATCCCGCCGAAGAAATCTACGGCGTGATCCCGGCCGAGGCGCGCAAGCCCTACGACGTGCGCGAGATAATCGCGCGCATCGTGGATGGGTCCGAACTGGACGAGTTCAAGGCCAACTACGGCACCACCCTGATCACCGGCTTCGCGCACCTGCACGGCTACCCGATCGCCATCCTCGCCAACAACGGGGTGCTGTTCTCCGAATCCTCTCTGAAGGCGACGCACTTCATCGAGCTCGCCTGCCAGCGCGGCATCCCGCTCCTTTTCCTGCAGAACATCACCGGCTACATGGTCGGCAAGAAGTACGAAGCCGGCGGCATCGCCAAGGACGGCGCGAAGATGGTGACCGCGGTGGCCACCGCCAGGGTGCCGAAATTCACCGCCATCATCGGCGGCTCCTACGGCGCGGGCAACTACGGCATGTGCGGGCGCGCCTATTCGCCGCGCTTCCTGTGGATGTGGCCGAACGCGCGCATTTCGGTGCTGGGCGGCGAGCAGGCGGCGAGCGTGCTCGCGACCGTGAGGGGAAATTTCAAGACCAAGGAGGACGAGGCCGCCTTCAAGGCGCCGATCCTGGAGCAGTACGAGCGCCAGGGCCACCCCTACTACGCCAGCGCCCGCCTCTGGGACGACGGCGTGGTGGACCCCGCCGACATGCGCAGGCTGCTTGGACTCGCGATTTCCGCTTCTCTCAACGCGCCGATCGAGGAAACGAAGTTCGGCATCTTCAGGATGTGACTCCATGGCCGACAACCTCATTGTTGAAAAACGCAACCAGGTCGCCATCGTGACGCTCAACCGCCCCGAGGTGCGCAATGCTTTCGACGATGTGATGATTTCGAATCTGACGGAAACCCTGCTGGGGCTGGACAAGGATGATTCCGTTCGCGTAGTGGTTCTCGCGGGTGCAGGCAAGGCGTTTTGCGCGGGCGCCGATCTGAACTGGATGAAACGCATGGCGGGCTACGGCTACGAGGACAACCTCGAGGACGCCAACGCGCTCGCCTACATGCTCAAGACGCTGGACCTCATGTCCAAGCCGACGGTCGCGCGCGTGCACGGCCCCGCCTACGCCGGCGGCGTCGGCCTGGTCGCCGCCTGCGACATCGCCATCGGTTCGCAGGAGGCGGAGTTCTGCCTGACCGAAGTGAAGCTCGGGCTGTCGCCGGCCACCATCAGCCCCTACGTGGTTCGCGCGATGGGCGAACGCCTGGCGCGGCGCTATTTCCTCACCGGCGAAGTGATCGACGCGGGCGAGGCCTACCGCCTGCGCCTGCTGTCGGACGTCTCCAGCAGCGAGGAACTTGACGGCGCCGTCAACGCGGTGCTCGGCCACCTGATCGTCGGCGGCCGCGAAGCGCAAGCCAGGATCAAGGACCTGGTGCGTACGGTCGCAGCGGGCGCGGTGGACGACGCGATGATCGCCGACACTGCCAGGCGGATCGCGGAAATCCGCGTTTCTTCCGAGGGCAGGGAAGGCATCGCTTCCTTCCTGGAAAAGAGGAAGCCTGCCTGGGTGAAGGACTTCGAGGCGGCACAAATCAAGCCGCCGCGGAAAAAGAAGAAATAGCGTGTTCCGCAAGATCCTCATCGCCAATCGCGGCGAGATCGCCTGCCGGGTGATCGCGGCGGCGCGCGCCCTCGGCGTACGCACCGTGGCGGTGTATTCGGACGCCGACCGCGGCGCGCGCCACGTCCGGCTCGCCGACGAGGCGCGGCGCATTGGTCCACCGGAAGCGCGCTCGAGCTATCTGAACGTGGCGGCGATCCTTGCCGCAGCGCGCGAGACTGGCGCCGAGGCCATCCACCCCGGCTATGGCTTCCTGTCGGAGAACGAGGACTTCGCTGCCGCGTGTGCCAAGGCGGACATTGTCTTCATCGGCCCCACGCCGGAAGCGATCGCCGCGATGGGCGACAAATCGGCGGCCAAGCGCCTGATGGAGAAGGCCGGCGTGCCGCTGGTACCTGGTTATCACGGCGAAGACCAGGATCCCGCCTTCCTTCAGAAGCAGGCAGACAAGATCGGCTATCCGGTGCTGATCAAGGCCTCCGCGGGCGGCGGCGGCAAGGGAATGCGCGTCGTGCTGGATTCGAAAAGTTTCGCCACGGCCCTGGAGTCCGCGAAGCGCGAAGCGAAATCTTCCTTCAGCGACGATCGCGTGCTGATCGAACGCTACCTCGACCGCCCGCGCCACATCGAGGTACAGGTATTCGGCGACACGCAGGGCAACATCGTCTACCTCTACGAGCGTGATTGCTCGGTGCAGCGCCGCCATCAGAAAGTGCTGGAAGAAGCGCCGGCCCCGGGCCTGAGTGCCAAGCGCCGCAAGGAAATGGGCGAGGCAGCCGTCGCCGCGGCGAAATCCATCAAGTACACGGGCGCGGGCACCGTCGAGTTCATCGCCGGGCAGGACGGCACGTTCTACTTCATGGAGATGAACACGCGCCTGCAGGTCGAGCACCCGGTGACGGAGATGATTACGGGCCTGGACCTCGTGAAGTGGCAAATCGAAGTAGCCGCCGGCAGCCCGCTACCCTTGAAACAGAATGAAATCCGGATGAATGGCCACGCTATCGAAGCGCGCATCTACGCCGAAAATCCGGTCAAAGGCTTTCTGCCTTCCACCGGAACGCTGCGGCATCTGCGCGCGCCGGAAGAACGGCCGGGAAGCGTCCGCGTGGACACGGGCGTGCGCCAGGGCGACACCATCACCCCGCACTACGATCCGATGATCGCCAAGCTCATCGTCTGGGGCGAGGACCGCGCCATCGCGCTCGGCCGGATGCGCGCCGCGCTCGCGGATTACGAAATCGTCGGCGTCTCGACTAATGTCGAATTCCTCGCGCGCACTGTCGCGAGCAAGGCCTTCTCCAGCGCCGACCTCGACACCGGCCTCATCGAGCGCTCGCGCGCCGAGTTGTTCCCGGCCGACGCCGGCCCAAGCGACGAAGATCTTGCCGCGGCCGCGCTGGCCGAACTGCTGGCCGAACAGGCGCAGGCCGCGGCGGCGGCGAGCGCCTCGGCCGATCCGCACTCGCCGTGGAATACCGTCGATGGCTGGCGGCTGAACCTGGGCTCCCACCACGAACTGGTTTTCGCTTTTGGCGAGCAGAGCCATCCGGTCCAGATCCATTTTGCGCCGTCGGGATACCGGCTGGAAATCGCCGGGCGCGAAACTGCTTTCGGTGGCCGCGAAGAAGACGGCGTGCTGCAGGTGACGCTGGGCGATGCTTCCTTCCGCGTCCGCGCGGTGCTGGACGGCGCCCACTGGCACCTGTTCCGGGATGGCGCGCACCGGGTGCTGGCGCTGCAAAGCGCGCAGACGGCGCCCGAACCCGACACCGCGGCCGGCACCCTGGCGGCGCCCATGCCCGGCAAAGTGCTGCAGGTGCTGGTGCAGGCCGGCGCCAAAGTCGCCAAGGGCGAGCCGCTGGTGATCCTGGAAGCGATGAAGATGGAACACACCATTGCCGCACCGCACGATGGGCGCGTCGCGGAAATTCACTTCAAGGCGGGCGAGCAGGTGAACGAAGGTGTCGAATTGCTGCGCCTGGAGCGGTAGAATTCCTCCCAGCCGGTAACCGTCCGGTTAATCAGGGGCGGTCATGAAAACAATATTCAAGGTCGCAGCGCTGATTGCCGCGCTCGTCGCAGGCAGCGCGCAAGCGCAATATCCGAATCGTCCGGTCCAGCTGATCGTGCCCTGGGGCGCGGGTGGCGGCACCGATGCCACCGCGCGCATCATTGGCGCGCTGCTGGAAAAGGAACTCAAGCAGCCGTTCAACGTGGTGAACCGCACTGGCGGTTCCGGCGTGGTCGGCCATGACGCCATCGCCCGCGCGCCGGCCGACGGCTACACGCTCGGCCTGATCACGGTCGAGATTGCGATGATGCACCACGTCGGACTCACGGCGCTGAAGCCCACCGACTACACGCCTATCGGCCTGATGAATGCGGATCCGTCGGGCATCAACGTGCGCACCGATGCGCCGTACAAATCGGTGAAAGACCTCCTCACGGCCATCAAGGCGAACCCCGGTAAGTTCAAGGCGTCCGGCACCGGACAAGGCGGCATCTGGCATCTCGCCATCGCCGGCCTCCTCAAGGATCAAGGCATTGATCCGGGCGCGCTGCCCTGGGTGCCTTCGCAGGGGGCAGCGCCCGGCCTGCAGGACTTGGTATCCGGCGGCGTCGAGGTGGTGCCGTGCTCTATCCCCGAAGCGCGCGCGATGATCGATGCCGGCAAGGTGCGCCCGCTCGCCATCATGGACGCCAACCCGCCAGCGCTCTACCCGAAGCTGCCGACGCTCAAGGCGGAGCTCGGCACCGACTGGCAGATCGCGGCCTGGCGCGTGATCGCGGCGCCGAAGGGAATTCCGGCGGACGTGCAGAAGACGCTGGGCGCGGCGCTGAAAAAGGTCTACGACTCCAGCGAATACAAGGAATTCATGGCGAAGCAAGGCTACGGCACCGTGTGGGCCGATTCGGATGGCGCCGCGAAGTTCATGGCCGCAGCCGACGCCAACCTGGGAGCAGCGCTGAAAGCGGTCGGGCTGGCGAAGTAACAGCAGGAAAACTGCGGCGTGAAGCTAAACGACGCGCTGCTGGGATTGGTTTTCCTGGCACTGTCGATCGCGGTACTCGTCACCATCCAGGGCTATCCGAAGATCCCGGGCCAGAGTATCGGTCCCGGCGCCTTTCCCGGGCTGATCGCACTCCTGTTGGGAGGTTGCTCGCTGGCGCTGATCTGGCGAGGCTGGCAAGAACGACGCGCGCAGCCGCTGGTCGCCCTGGGCGCCTGGCTCGCCTCGCCGCGCCACCTGCTCAATTTCTGCCTCACGGTCGTCCTGCTGTTGTTCTACGTGCTGGCTTCGGAGACGATCGGCTTCCTGATCTGCGGCACCATCATCCTGCTCGTGCTGTTCTTCTCGCTGCGCGTCAAGCCATCGCTGGCCATCGTGCTGGCCCTATTTGTCCCGCTGGTGATCCACCTGATCTTCTACAAGTTGCTGCGCGTGCCGCTGCCCTGGGGCGTGCTGCCGGTGCTCTGGTAGAAGAGTCATGCTCCACGCATACGCTCAGGCTTTCGCGCTGGTTTTCGACCCGTATGTCCTGACGGTGATCCTGTGCTCGGCGTTGTTCGGCCTGTTCGTCGGCTGTATCCCGGGACTCACTGCCACGATGGCGACGGCGCTGCTGGTCCCCATTACGTTCTTCATGCCGCCGGTACCGGCGGTGGCCGCCATCGTCACCGCGACCGCGATGGCGATTTTCTCTGGCGATATTCCGGGCGCGCTGCTGCGCATTCCGGGAACGCCGGCATCGGCCGCGTATACGGACGAAGCCTATGCAATGACGAAGAAGGGCCAGGCCGAGATCGCACTCGGCGCGGGCCTGGTGTTCTCCGCGATCGGCGGCCTGTTCGGCACCGCGGTGATGATGACTTCGGCGCCTGCGCTGGCCGAGATCGCGCTCCAGTTCAGCGACTTCGAGTATTTCTGGATGGTGGTGCTGGGCCTGGCCGGCGCCGTCTTCATCGGCAACTCGAGCGTCCTGAAGGCGAGCATCTCGCTGCTGCTCGGGCTGCTGGTGGCGTGCATCGGCCTCGACAATCCTGCGGGGCATCCGCGCTTTACCTTCGGCAATGCCGAGCTGACCGGCGGCGTGAGCCTGATCCCGATGATGGTGGGCATGTTCGCCGTCTCCGAGATCCTGCGCTACATGGTGCACATGGAGCCGCCCCTGAAGCTCGCGACCGAGCACATCGGCAACGTGTTCAAGGGCATGTGGAGACTGCTGAAGAAGTATCCGTGGCCGCTGGTGCGCGGCAGTGTCCTCGGCACGATCATCGGCATTCAGCCCGGCTCGGGCGCCGACATGGCGGCCTGGATGTCCTATGCGATGGCCAAGAAATTCTCGAAGGAGCCCGAGAAGTTCGGTACCGGCCATGTCGAGGGCATCGTCGAGGCGGGCGCCGCGAACAACAGCGCGCTCGCCGGCGCCTGGATCCCGGCACTGGTGTTCGGCATCCCGGGGGACTCGATCACGGCAATCGCGATCGGCGTGCTCTACCTGAAGGGCATGAACCCGGGACCGACGCTGTTCATCAACAATCCGCAGAACATCTACGCCATCTTCCTCGTCTTTGTACTCGCCAACCTGATCATGCTGCCGCTCGGCTGGCTCACCATCAAGCTGGCCAAGAACGTGCTGCGGCTCTCGCGCGACATCCTGATGCCGACGATCCTGCTGTTCTGCATCGTCGGCTCGTTCGCCATCAACAACACCGTGTTCGGCGTGGCGCTGATCCTGGTGTTCGGCCTGCTCGCCTTCGTGCTCGAGGAGAACGGGTTCCCGGTGGCGCCGGCGATCCTCGGCGTGGTGCTGGGTCAGATGATGGAGGAAAACTTCATCAAGTCGATGATCAAGTCCGACGGCGATCCGAGCCTGTTCTTCACCCGGCCGATTGCGATGGGCCTCGCAATCTCGACCTTCATCATTCTCCTCTGGCCGGTGTTCGGCTGGGCTTGGCGAAAGCTGCGCACTGCCTGATCTGCTCTAAACTCGCGGCATGAGCAAGCTGCCTGCGAAAGTCCGCATCGTCGACGTGGGTCCGCGCGACGGGCTCCAGAACGAGAAAAGCGAAGTGCCGACCGCCATCAAGCTGGAACTGATCGAGCGGCTCGCCGACGCGGGCCTGCCGGCGATTGAAGCCACCGCCTTTGTATCGCCGAAATGGATCCCGCAGATGGCGGACCACATCGAAGTGCTGGAGCGCATCCGCCGCAAATCCGGCGTCTCCTATCCCGTGCTGACGCCCAACCTGAAGGGTTTCGAGTCCGCGAAGGCCGCGGGCGCCACCGAAGTCGCAGTCTTCGGCGCCGCCTCGGAAGCGTTTTCCAAGAAGAACATCAACTGCTCGATCGCCGAATCGATCGATCGCTTCCGCCTCGTGGTCGACGCCGCAAAACAGAGCGACATCAAGGTGCGCGGCTACATCTCCTGCGTCGTCGCCTGTCCTTACGAAGGCGACATCAAGCCGGAGAAAGTCGCTGAAGTCGCCGGCGCCCTCTTCGACATGGGCTGCTACGAAATCTCCCTCGGCGACACCATCGGCGCCGCGACACCTGGCAAGACGCAGGCGATGATTCAGGCCTGCCTTAAGCGCGTGCCCGTCGAAAAACTCGCCGGCCACTATCACGACACCTACGGCCAGGCGCTCGCCAACATCTATGCCTCGATGGAACTGGGCGTCGCCACCTACGATTCATCCGTGTCGGGTCTCGGCGGCTGCCCCTACGCCAAAGGAGCGTCGGGCAATGTCGCCACCGAGGATGTGGTTTATATGCTTCAGGGCCTCGGCATCGAAACCGGGATCGACCTCGACCGGCTCGTCGAGACCGGCGCCTGGATCTCCGCTTACCTCAAGCGCGAACCCGGCTCCAAGGCCGGCCGCGCAATCGCCGCCAAGAAGTCGTGACGAATTCTCCCTGCACCAAAGTCTGCGTGATGGACGAGGACAACCGCTACTGCCTAGGCTGCAAGCGCACGCTTGGCGAAATTGCGAGCTGGAGTGAATTGAGCGAGGCCGAGCGCGCCGCGGTCACGGCGCAGCTGCCTGAGCGACGATCAGATATCGCTGAAGTTTCCGCCCCGCCCCTTTCCTGAAGCAAAGCGCGCCGCACCCGCCCTGCCTTCGGCGGCGAGCGCTGGGACGCCGTTCTCCCATTCGTAGCGCATCGCCTCGCGCAGCGACTGGCCTTCCTGCTGATACACGGAGCGCCGGTCGGCGCGCATGCAGGCTTGCGGAAAGCGCGCGATTTCGTGCGCCAGGGCTTCCGCGCGCTGGCGGGATTGCCCGTCCGGCACCACCTGCTCGCAAAGATTGATGCGCAGCGCTTCCTCCGCCTCGACCTTTCTCCCGGTTAGAACAAGATCGAGCGCCCGGCCTCTGCCTACGATGCGCGGCAGGCGCACGGTACCGCCATCGATCAGCGGCACGCCCCAGCGCCGGCAGTAGACGCCGAAATAGGCTGATTCCTCCATCACGCGCAGATCGCACCAGAGCGCGATCTCGAAGCCACCTGCGACGGCGGGGCCGGCGATGGCAGCGATTACCGGCTTGTCGAGCACCAGGCGCGTCGGCCCCATGGGCGCGCGAGGCAGCGGTGGCTGTGCATCGGCTGGATAGCTTGTCGGATCGATCCCGGTGCCTTGCGCGGCGTATTTCAGGTCGAAGCCTGCGCAGAACGCGCCGCCTTCGCCCCAGAGCACCGCCACCGCGGCATCCGAATCCTCGCCGAAGGCGAGGAAGGCTTTCTCCAGCGCTTCGGCGCTCGCTGGATCCATCGCGTTCTTTGCTTCGGGGCGCGAGTGGATCACCGTCCAGACTTTGCCCGCTTTCTCGATGCGCACTGTCATGGGATCGCCTTTCCGCTGTCGCGCCATTTCACCGCGGCGTGGAAACCGTGCTTCTTCGCGTACTGCTTGTTCTTCGGATCGCCTTCGGCGAATTTCTTCAGGTCGTAGCCAGCGCAAAAGGCCTTGCCGGCGCCGGCCAGCAAGATGACGTGGACCTTGTCGTCGATGGCGTTCAACCGCGCCGGACGGTTCAAAGTGATGCGGGCAATCCGCCCCGCCACCGCATATTTCAGAGTCGTATATCGCATGGAGCCTCCCTGCGGCTAGGATAGCAATCCATGCGCAAAGCCACCTGGTATTTCGATTTCATTTCGCCCTTCGCTTACATCTGCCTGCGCCGGCTGAAGGAACTTCCCCCGGACCTGGCGATCGAGTTCCGGCCGGTCTTATTCGCGGGAATCCTGAATCACTGGGGCCAGAAGGGCCCGGCCGAGATGCCGACCAAGCGGCGCTACACCTACCGCTGGAGCCACTGGTGGGCAAAGCACCTCGGCATCCCGCTGCGTTTTCCGGCCGCACACCCGTTCAATCCGCTGCACCACCTGCGTCTGGCGATTGCCTGCGGTTCGAAGCCTGAGGCGATCGAGGCGATCTTCGACGAGATCTGGACTACGGGAGCGGACGCCTCGGACGGAGCGCGATTTGCCGCTCTTTCAAAGAAATTGGGAATCGCCGAGATCGGCCAGGAAGCGAAAGATCAGCTTCGAAAAAACACCGAAGAGGCCGTGCAGCGCGGCGTGTTCGGCGTGCCGACCTTCGAGGTCGAAGGCGAGCTCTTCTGGGGCGCCGATTCAATGGAATTCTTGCGTGCCTTTCTCGCCGATCCGGCGACCTTGAGAAACACAGAAATGCTGCGCCTCGACGGACTGCCTGTTGCCGCGGCTAGACGTACTAACTGATGGACTGGACGCGGCGCACGACGTGAGGTTCTGCGACTTCCTGGCATTGCATCGGCTCAATCTCCCGGTCATTGAGATCGTGGATATCGGCGCCAATCCTCTCGCCGGCAAACCGCCGTACCAGACACTGCTCGACAGTTCGAGCGCCCGCCTGATCGGATTCGAGCCCGACCCTGAGCCGTTCGCCAAACTGCAGATGGCGCGCGGGCCGCTGGAGACCTATCTTCCGCACGCGGTCGGCGATGGGCGCCGGCACACGCTGCGGATCTGCAGCATGTCTGGAATGAATTCTTTGCTCGAGCCGAACCTTCGCCTGCTCGATCTGTTGCATTTTCATGGCGCCTGGGCGCGCGTGGTGCGCTCTGTCGAGGTGGATACCCGGCGTCTTGACGACATCCGCGAGGTCGACGCCATGGATTATCTCAAGATCGACATCCAGGGCGGCGAACTCATGGTGTTCCAGAATGCGCCGGCCAAGCTTCGCGACTGCCTGGTGGTCCATACGGAGGTCATGTTCGTGCCCATGTACGTGGATCAGCCGCTCTATGCCGAGCAGGCCGGCCATCTCGCGCGGTTCGGGCTAGTGACGCACAAATTCTTCGATCTCATCGGCCACGCGCTGAAGCCGTTTTCGGTCAACGGCGACGGGCATGCTCCTCTTAGCCAGCTGTTCTGGGCAGACGTCGTTTTCATCAAGGACTTCACCCGCCTCGACGCGCTGCGCCCCGAGCAGCTTCTCAAGCTCGCGGCGATCCTGCACGACGTGTATGGCTCGATCGACGTCGTGCACCTCGTCCTCACCGCACACGACCGCGGCACCGGTTCCGCCATTGCACAGCCGTATGCCGAGCTTGTCACACAGGGACACGGGGCCGCCGCTATACCGCCAGGAGGCTCTTGATGCCGTCCCCCGGACGGATTTGCCGGTCGCTGCAGCCCTAAATAGCTAGCTGTACTTGCGCCGGTCCTCGATCACCTTGCCGTCGTTCGGCAGGGAACCTGCGTCCACCAGCTCGACGTCACCGCGCAGCTTGGTGAGGTCGCGGATCGATGCCACGACCGCTTCCGCCAGCCCGGCCGGACGGCTGTTCGTCTCGCATTTCAGCGTCATGCGGTCGTTGCCCGATTCGCCCTCCACCACCAGCCGCGCCTTGAGGATTTCCGGATGGCGGCGCAGCACCTCGTTCACCTGCTTCGGCGTCACGAACATCGCGCGCACCTTGGTGCTCTGGTCGGCGCGACCGAGCCAGCCGCGGATGCGCGTGTTGGTCCGCCCGCAGGGGCTCTTCCCGGGCAGAATGGCCGACAGGTCGCCGGTGCCGAAGCGGATCAGCGGGTAATCGCGGTTAAAGCTGGTGATGACGACCTCGCCAACCTCGCCCGCCGGCAATGGGTCGCCGGTGCCGGGGCGCACGATCTCAAGCAGCAAGCCTTCGTCCAGGATCATTCCAGGGTTCACCGAACCGTCGGGCGCCAGCGATTCGTAGGCGATCGAGCCCAGGTCGGCCGAGCCGTAGCTCTGCGTGACGCGGATGCCGCTCCCCAGCATCGCATCGCGCAGCGCCGGCGGGAGGTATTCCGCGCCGACGTGTGCTTTCTTCAGCGACGAGATGTCGCACTGCAATTCGCCCGCTTTTTCCAGGATCAGTTTCAGGAACGAAGGCGTGCCGACGTAACCGTCGATCTTCAGGTCGCGGATGGCTGCTACCTGCAGCTCGGTCTGGCCCGTGCCCGCGGGTACCACAGTGCAGCCGATGGCGCGCGCGCCCGATTCGAGCATGGAGCCGGCCGGTGTAAAGTGATAAGCAAAGGTATTCACGATCAGGTCGCCCGCGCGGAATCCGCCGGCATAAAGTGCGCGCGCGGTGCGCCACCAGTCCTTCGCGCCACCCTCGGGCTCGTAGATCGGGCCGGGCGACATGAATATCTTGGCGAGCTTCGCCACCGGCGTGGCGTTGAGCCCGCCCAGCGGCCGCTCCTGCGCCTGCAGCTCCGCGAGGTCGGATTTGCGCGTGACCGGCAGCGCGGCGAGAGCAGCGCGGCTTTTTATTTTTTCTGCTTTTACATTCTCCAGAATTCTGGCAAATCCAGGCGCAAGCCTCTTCGCGTGCGCGACCTGCTTCGGCAGCGCGGCGAGCAGCGCCGCCTCCCGCTGCTTCGGTGAGCGGGTCTCGAGCTTGTCGAAATGGACGGAGGGCGGTTTCTTCAAAGCCAGCGCTTGCGACGACGGTAGGACTTCACGTCGCGGAAGCTCTTGCGGCCCCCCGACGAAAACCCGAGGTAGAACTCCTTGACGTCTTCGTTCTGCGCCAGCGACTGGCCTTCGCCATCCATCACGACGCGGCCATTCTCCAGGATGTAGCCATAGTCCGCGTAGCGCAGCGCGATATTGGTGTTCTGCTCGGCCAGCAGGAAGCTAACCTTCTCCTTCGCGTTCAGCCCCTTGACGATCTCGAAGATCTCCTCCACCAGCTGCGGCGCGAGGCCCATCGACGGCTCGTCCAGCAGGATCATTTTCGGGCGCGCCATCAACGCGCGGCCGATCGCGGTCATCTGCTGCTCGCCGCCCGAGGTGTAGCCGGCCTGCGAGCCGCGACGCTGCTTCAGGCGCGGGAAATACGTGTACACGCGCTCAAGTCCGTCGCGCGTTTCGGCGCCGCTGCGGGTGTAGGCACCCGTCAGCAGGTTGTCCTCCACGGTGAGGTGGGCGAAACAGTGCCGGCCTTCCATTACCTGGACGACACCGCGCTTCACCAGGTCGGAGGGCATCAGTCCTTCAATGCGTTCGCCGAGATACTCGATGTAACCTTTGGTGACTTCACCGCGCTGCCCCTTCAGCAGGTTGGAGATGGCGCGCAGGGTGGTGGTCTTGCCGGCGCCGTTGGCGCCCAGCAACGCAACGATGTCGCCCTCGCGTACCGTCAGGGATACGCCCTTCAGCACGAGAATAACGTGGTTGTAGATCACCTCGATGCCGTTGACGCTGAGCATCGCCGGGGCTATGGACATCGGCTTCCTCGCAAGAAAACGGCGCCGGGATCGCCGGCGCCGTCGTTACTCCTGGCTGATCAGCCCGCTTCCTTGGCGCAATCGCGCCGGGTGATCTTCTTCTCCGTCGCGTATTTCTCAGCCGAGGCGCGGATCATCGGCTTGAGGATCTGCTGGTCGGATGCGTAATGATCCGGACCAACCACCCACTTCTTGCCATCCCAGGTGTGGATGCTGGCGGTGGATTCGCCGGAGTGGTTCACGCAGCTGGTGCTGACCGGTAGCATGAAGCCGTCGAAGCCAAGCTTCTTGATGGCCGCCTTGTCGATCGCCAGGTTTTCCAGGCCCCAGCGCACCTGCTCGCCGGTGAGCGGCTTCTTGCCGTACTTGATGTGTGCGCGCCGCACACCTTCGACGCCCATCATCGCCGACACCAGACCGCGGTTGTAGAGCACTTCGCCGATCTCTTCCTTCTTGCCGGTGCCCTGGCCCTTGTCATAGACGTACTTGATCATGTCCTTGTGGACCTGGCCCTGGCCGGCCGGCGCAAGGAACACCAGTGCGTTGTAGCCCTTGGCGGCCTCGCCGACCGGCGCGACATCGGGTTCGGCACCCGACCACCACACGCCGTACATTTTTTCGCGCGGATAGCCGGTGGCTACCGCTTCCTTGAGCGAGGTCGAATTCATCACACCCCAGCCCCACAGGAAGACGTAGTCCGGGCGCTGCTGGCGGATCTGCAGCCAGGTCGCTTTCTGCTCCACGCCCGGATGCGTCACCGGCAGCAGCAGCAGTTCGTAGCCATGCATCTTGGCGCGCTCCTGCAGCAGCGCGATCGGTTCCTTGCCGTACGGCGAGTCGTGATAGACGAGGGCGATCTTCTTGCCCTTGAGCTTGTCGAGGCCGCCTTCCTTCTTGCCGACATGCTGCACCAGCATGTCTGCGGCGTCCCAATAGGTGCCGCCCAGCGGGAAATTCCAGCCAAACACGGTGCCATCGACCGAATCCGCGCGTCCGTAGCCGGCGGTGATGATCGGGATCTTGTCGGCGAAAGACTTGTCCGTCACGGCAAAGGTAATGCCGGTGGACAGCGGCTGGAACAGCGTCGCGCCGGTCGGGCCCTTGCCCTTCAGGCGCTCATAGCACTCCACGCCCTTGTCGGTCGCGTAGCCGGTCTCGCACTCTTCGAACGTGATCTTGACGCCGTCGATGCCGCCGTCGCGCGCGTTGACCAGCTTCAGGTAGTCGACATAGCCGTTGGCGAACGGGATGCCGTTCGGGGCATAGGCCCCTGTCCGGTACGACAGCACCGGAAAGAACTGCTCCTTGGCCTGCGCCAGCACCGTTGTGCTGCCGATCGCCGCGATGGCGGCGGACACGGCGAGCATTGCGATTTTCGCTTTCATTTCAACCCTCCTCCAGTGAACTCCCAATAAGATCATAACCCTGTCAATGCGGGAAAGGCCACAACCTGAGCTTTTCCTTGCCGATCGCCCACAACCGGGCGAGGCCATGGGGCTCGACGATCAGGAAGAACACGATCAGCGAGCCGAAAATCATGGATGCCAGGTGCGAGGCCAATGCCGTGGACATCTCCACCCCCAGCCAGTTCGGCACCTGGTCCAGGAGGATCGGCAGCGCGACGATGAACGCCGCGCCGAAGTAGCTCCCCAGCAGGGAGCCCATGCCGCCGATGATGATCATGAACAGCAGGTTGAGGGACAGACTCAGGTTGAAGGCCAAAGGTTCCCAGGCGCCCAGGTAGACGAAGCCCCACAGCGCGCCGGCGACCCCGACGTAGAAGGAACTGACCGCAAAGGCGGTGAGCTTGGCGTAGACCGGGCGGATGCCGATCACTTCGGCGGCGACATCCATGTCGCGCATCGACATCCAGGCCCTGCCAATATGGCCGCGCACCAGGTTCTTCGCGACCACGGTAAACACGACCAGCACGCCGAGCAGGAACAGGTACTTCTCGGCCGGTGAATCGACCTTCCAGCCGAAGAGTTCGATCGGCGCCGTCGAGACCGATCCTGACGACGAATAGTTGGTGAACCACTTCACGCGCGCGAACAGCCAGTCAGTGAAGAACTGCGCGGCCAGCGTCGCCACCGCGAGGTAGAGCCCCTTGATGCGCAGGCTCGGGATGCCGAACAGGATACCGACCGCGGCGGCGATCAGTCCGGCAAGCACCAGCACGACGAGAAAATTCAGCTGCGGGAGCCGTAGCGCCAGGTTGTACGCCGCGTAAGCGCCGACCGACATGAACGCGGCGTGACCGATGGAAATCTGCCCGCAGTAGCCGACCAGGATGTTCAGGCCGATCGCCGCCAGTGTCAGGATCAGGAACGGGATCAGCAGCGAAAGAAAGACGTAGTCCGAGACGAACAGCGGTACCGCGCCGAAGGCAAAGACCAGCAGCAGGCCCATGAACACGCGATCCTGCAGGATCGGCAGCATCTGCTGGTCCGAGGCGTAGTTGGATTTGAATTGTCCGTTTTCGCGGTAGAACATGGCGCCTTGGTTTTCCTATACGCGGTCGATGTTCTTTTCGCCGAACAGACCCTCGGGCCGCACCAGCAGGAACAGCAGCGCGAGCACGTAGGCGAACCAGTTCTCGATGCCGCCGCCCGCGAGGTCAAACACCTTCACCATGACCGGGCCGAGAAACACCTCGGCCATCTTTTCGCCGACGCCAATGATGAGCCCGCCGACGATGGCGCCGGCGATTGAGGTGAAACCGCCGAGGATCACGACCGGCAGCGCCTTGAGCGCGACCTGCGAGAGCGAAAACTGCACGCCGAGCTGCGAGCCCCAGATCACGCCTGCGACCAGCGCGACGAAACCGGCGACCGACCAGACAATGACCCAGATGTAATTCAGCGGAATGCCGATCGATTGCGCCGCCTGGTGGTCGTCCGCCACGGCGCGCAGCGCCCGGCCGGTCGACGTCTTCTGGAAGAAAAGGACCAGGCTTGCCACCAGTCCCGCGGCCACGAGCGCGGCCACGAAGTCTTCCTTGTTCACCAGGATGCCGCCCTGGAAGACCTGGTCCAGGATCATGACCGGTTCCTTGGCAATGCCGAGGTCGATCTTGTAGATGCCGCTGCCCCACAGGGTCTGTCCGAAACCGTCGAGAAAGTAAGTCACGCCGAGCGTCGCCATCAGCAGGGCGACGCCTTCCTGGTTGACCAGCGGCCGCAGCACCAGGCGCTCGATCAGCCAGGCGAGCGCCACCATGATCACCATCGCCAGCAGCATCGCAACCCACAACGGCATCTGCTCGCCGAGGCGCGCCACCGCCAGTGCCGCGAACAGCACCATCGAGCCTTGCGCGAAATTGAATACGCCGGAGGCCTTGAAGATGAGAGCGAAGCCGAGCGCGACCAGCGAGTACAGCACGCCCGCCATCAAACCGCCGAGCAGCACCTCGACATAAAATCCTGGCGGCGACGCGCCCGTCGCTATCGGCAGCACGAGGCCGACCAGCAGGACGGCCCCCAACGTCAGGACAGGCCAGTGTTTGCTCATCGCGTCAGTGGCTCACACCGAGATAGGCCTCGATCACCGCCTGGTTGGCGCGCACCTCGTCCGGCGTGCCGTCACCGATCTTCTTGCCGTAGTCGAGCACCAGGACGCGATCGGAAATGTCCATCACCACGCTCATGTCGTGCTCGATCAGCACGATGGTGGTGCCGAACTCGTCGTTTACGTCGAGGATGAAGCGGCACATGTCCTGCTTCTCCTCCATGTTCATGCCGGCCATGGGTTCGTCCAGCAGCAGGATGCGCGGCTCCATCGCCAGCGCGCGCGCGAGATCGACGCGCTTTTGCAGGCCATAAGGCAGGCGTCCGACCTGCGTCTTGCGGTAGGCCTGGATCTCGAGGAAATCGATGATGCCCTCGACCACCTCGCGGTGCTCGATCTCCTCGCGCAGGGCCGGGCCGATGCGCAAGGCCTGCAGCAGGATGTTGGAGTGCATTTTCAGGTTGCGCCCGGACATGATGTTATCCAGCACCGACATGCCCTTGAAGAGCGCGAGGTTCTGGAAGGTACGCGAAATGCCGCTCATCGCGACCTCGTGCGGGTCCATGTCGTGGTACTCGCGGCCCAGATAGCGGATGGTGCCTTGCTGGGGATGATAGACGCCATTGATGACGTTCAGCATCGAGCTCTTGCCCGCGCCGTTCGGGCCGATGATCGCCCGCACCTCGTGCTCGCGGACATCGAAGGAGACATCACTCAACGCCTTGACGCCGCCAAAGGCGAGCGACACCCCCTCCAGGGCGAGGACCACGCCGCCGATGCGATGCGCGTGCTCGATCGCTTTTTCGTTCATCAAGCCGCTTTCTTCGCCGCCGCCGGCGCGAAGATTTTCGCATCGCGGATTTTCAGGTCTGCTGAAATGGATCCGACGCGGCCGTCTTCGTAGCGCACCTGCGCCTCGACGTGCACCATCTGCTTGCCGCCGTAGAGCGCGTCCACCAGCGTGGCGTATTTTTCCGCCACATGGAGGCGGCGCACCTTGCTGGTACGGGTCAGTTCGCCGTCGTCCGCCTCGAGCTGCTTATGCAGGATCAGGAAGCGGTGGATCTGGGACGCGGCGATCTCCGGTTCGCCCGCAAGGTCGGCGTTCACTTTCTCGATGCACTCCCGCACCAGGTCGTAAACCTCGTCGCGCGAAGCGAGATC
>JANXUV010000117.1 GCA_025356085.1 Betaproteobacteria bacterium | reverse complement strand
ATTGAAACCGTCGATCATCCCAGCAACGTCCAGCTGCTCGACTACGCGCGCAAGCACTTCAGGAGCGACGCCGGGATGGGATAATCCTCCCCACAGGAGGATCCATGCAGAAGAAAGACGTCAAGATTCCTTTCGATTGCTACGTCGTCGCCCCCGATACCAAGGACACGGTACCCGCCATCGTACTGGCGTCCGCCATTCACGGCGTCGACCAGGACATCCGTGACCTCGCGGACAGCTTCGCGGCGCGCGGCTATCTGGCGGCGACGCCGGACCTGTTCTCGCGCTCGGTGCCGGGGCCGCTGACGCGCGACGATCCGCGCTCCCAGCCGAGGGGACAGCCGAGGCTGGAGAAAATCAGGGACGGCGAGAAAGACCTGTCCGATACGCTGGCAATGCTGAAGAAGGAACCGCTCTTCAACGGCCGCGCGGCGGTGATCGGCTTCTGCTACGGCGGGCCGTTCTCGATCCTCGGGCCGAAGCGTCTGGGCTATGCCGCCGGCATTGCCTGCCACGGCACGCAGATGCTGGACTACATCAAGGAGCTGGAAGGCGTCACGCAGCCGGTCTGCATCATCTGGGGCGACCAGGACGTGATGGCGCCGCCGCCGGTGCTGGAGGCCTACCGCGCCGTGCCCGCGCGGATGAAGAACGTCGAAGTGCACATCTTCCCCGGCATCCTGCACGGCTACATGATGAAGACCGCGCCGAAGGTGTACGACCAGAAGCTCTACGACTTCTCGATGGGGAAAGCGTTCGCGATCCTGGAAGGCCTGCGCTAACCGGCAGACAGGCGCCCGGCAATCACGCGCTCTACGGCGGCGCGAAGCCCTTCGGATCGATCGTCGTCTGCGCCACGCAGCCGGCCAGGACGAGCGCGAGCGGCGCCCAGTGAAATGCTTTCATGCCCTTACTCCCTCTGTCAGCGCCGATGCCACCGCGTCGGCGAGCACCTGGCAGCCGAGCACGATGTCGTCGTCGCGGCTGTTCTCGGCGAAGTCGTGACTGATGCCGCCGATCGACGGGATGAACAGCATCGCCGAAGGCAGCGTCGAAGAAATAATGCCCGCGTCGTGGAAGGCGCCGCTCGGCAGGCGCATCCACTTGCCCGGCACGTGCTTCTCGGCGGCGGCCTCGAGGTGCTTGCGCAATCCCTCATCCATCAGGGTCGGCGGGATCGGCGCGCGCGCGGGCGTGGCCTCGATCTTCACGCCGCCGCGCGCGTTCATCTCGGTGACGATGCGCCCGGCGATCTTCTCGAGGGCATCCAGCGGCGCGTCGGAGGCGTCGCGGAACTGCAAATCCAGGTCGGCGTAGCCCGGCACGATGGAAGTGGCGTTCGGTTCCACCTTCAGCCGCCCCATCGTCCAGACCGTGCGCTCGGCGGCCGCCGTGGGAAATTCGGTGTTGATGCGGTGCGCGAGCTCGTAGAGAGCGGTGGAAGCGTCCCTGCGCGTCTTCATCATCGTGGTGCCGGCGTGATTCTGCTGACCCTTGAAGACGAAACGGATGCCGCGCAGCCCGACGATGCCGGTCACCACGCCGATGCGGTTGCCGGTGTCCTCCAGCGTCGGCCCCTGCTCGATGTGCGCTTCGACGAAACCGGCGTAGCGATCGCGCGACAGCTTGACGCGCGCTGCGCCTGCGAGGCCGGCCTGCTTGATGGCGTCGGCCATCGAGATGCCGTCCTTGTCCATCGCGCCCTCTTCCATGTCCGGCGTCAGCGCGCCGGTGAGTGAGCGACTGCCCAGGCAACCGACAAAGCGCGACTCTTCGTCTTGGAACGACACCACGTCCACCGGCAGGCCCGCCGTCGCCTTGTCGCTGGCCAACGCGCGCGCCACTTCAAGCGCGTAGATAACCCCCAGCGCGCCGTCCAGCCAGCCGCCGGTCGGTTGCGTATCGGAATGCGAGCCGACGAGCAGCGCCTTGCCGGGATTCTTCGAGCGCCCCAGCACATTGCCCACGCCATCGATCGACGCCTCCAGCCCCACTCCTTCGTACTGCGACTTCAACCAGCGCCGGGCCTCCATGTCCTTCGCGCTGAACGCGGGACGTACGACGCCGATCCCCTGCGCGCCTATGCTGCGCAGGTGACGGAGATCGGCAAGAAGACGATCAGGATTGATATTCGGCACGGGCGCTATTTTAGGGGAAGCGGTCCGGCATTCCGGCGCGCGCCAGCAGCGGCAAAGGGTTAGCCGATCAGCTTGTCATACTCGGCGTGCGGCCCGATCCAGAACCACTTGACGCCGCCCTCCACGTCGTGGGCAAGAGCCCGGTATCCCTCGCCGACTCGAACCGACCAGACCGCGTCGATCCGCTTGAAATGAAGCGACGGATGCCTCGGGTCGGCTTTGAGTAGTTCGAAGTTCTTGTCCGCTGTGGCGCGGACCTTGGCGGGAAGGGCATTGTAACAAGCCCAAAAATCCGCCGACGTCCAATGCTTCAAAGCGGGCTGCTCTTGCCCGCCTTGTGTTCCGCCATGGACTTTTCGACGAGGTGATTGAGCTTTCCCGCTTTCGAGTCGGCCTCAATCTGCCGGTCCCACACTTGGGCGTCAAACTCTGCGAACCAACCACGAAGCGTTCCCAGCTCCTCAGGGGAAAGCCTCTGAATACGATCCTCGATCTGCTCGACTTCGCTCATCGCATGCTCCTTGATCGGCGCCATTGTACGCCCGCCCGGTGTTGCCGGCGCCCGGTCGCGGCGAGGCAACGGCCGCGATTGATATCCGGCATGGGCGCTATTTTAGGGGAAGCGGCCCCGCACTCCCCACCATGAGGCGCACCGCATAGATCGTCAACGCCACACCGCCGCCTCCATACAGCAAGAAGAAAAACCAGAACGCCACAGGCGACTCAGACTTCCGCACGCCCTCGCCCTGTTTGAAACCATTCGGCCCATTCGGCAGCCACCCGCGCTGCGCGCCTTGCAGCGCGACCAGAATCAGGCCCACGCCGAACACTAGGAAAAACAGGCCCTGAAACACGGTCATCGGAAAAATTCGATCTGGCTCTTAACGGACGAAGGTAACCGGCCGCCGTGCGCGGCCAAAGGTCCGCACGCGGCAGTCCGCGTCGACCGGGAGGTTAGGCGTCAAAGTCGAGATAGACGCCGTTGTGGTCGCTTAGACGAGGGCCGTCCGATTGGCCCGGCCATGTGCCGAGCGCACGACAACGCTGCTCCAGAGGGCCGCCAACACAAATATGATCGATGTTGGCTCGATCGATTCGAAACACCGAACGAAAATCGACCGCAGTAACGCAGCGAAGCTTTGCGGCGTCTAGCGTGACGGTCAGCAATTCATCTGACGTCTCATCCATGTACCATCCGGAGCCATCTCGACTCTGATTGAAATCACCAGCAACCAAGAGAGAACGATCCGGGTGATCGCGTCGGAGCCTTACCCAGTCTTTGCCTTGAGCCTCAATAGACTTTCGATGCTCGACCCATCGCCTGGATGTCTTGTTCGGGCCACGGTCATTGGCGTAGGTGATGATGGTTCCGTATACAAACAGCGGCCCAGCTGGCGAGTCCACTTCAACACATGTGGAGAAGATCGGATTCCATGTGTCTATGGTCCGAACGATTTTCCAACGCGACAGAATTGTCGTGTAGTTCTCTCCCGGCGAATGGTAGCCAATTTCAGGTGGCGTCGAATGCGATGAATAGCCAGGCAACGCGATGGCGCTGCTGGTCTCCGTTAGAACCCAGAGGTCAGCTTCAATCGCCTGGATCTGTTTGAGCCGTGCGCTGTTCCTCTCGCGTGCGCCTAGTTTTGGGCGCTCGAGATTCCAGGTGCCAATTCTCATAATTTTGAGGCCTAATGTGAACTAAACGTGAAAAGGGGAAAAGGGGAAAAGGGGAAAAGCAAACCGCCTACTTGTCGGGAGCGAAGGATCATTTTCATTTGCCCGCCAGACTAGCGCACTGCCAGCGACGGGACAAACAGTGTGATGGGATAAATTAGGCAATGCCGCTGATTCGCCTTCCTGCTGCGCAGCACGCGATTGTCCCTTGGAAAAACGGCCTTGGCGTGTCGCAAATGATCGCCACGGATCCGCCCGGCGCGGGGTACGACACGATGCGCTGGCAGGTGGGCGGCACGGAGATCACAGCGGATTGCCCTTTCTCCAGCCTGCCGGGACTCGACCGCCAGTTCATGGTGGTCGAAGGCGCGGGGGTCGAACTGACGAGCATCGACGACCATGGCGCGACGCGGACGACGCCGGTGTATGCCATGCGGCTGCCCTACGCGTTTCGCGGCGACTGGAAGACGGATTGCCGGCTGCTCGGGGGGCCGGTGCGGGTGTTCAATGTCATTGCGCGGCGCGGCAAGGCCCGGGCGAGCGTGGAATTCCTCGATGGCAAGACGCTGACGAAGGCCGCGGGAGAAACGGCACTTGCCGTGCACCTCGGCAGCCTGGACGCGTGGATGCTTTCTGGCCAGAGTAAGGAGAGCGCTATGATCAATCCGCCCCCGGGACCCGTCCTCCTGATTAGAATTGCTGCATGAACCTCAAGGATCTCAAGCACGATGCCGCAAGCGAAGCCCAGGCGGTGCGCCAGCGCATCCGGCGCGGCGAAATCACCGGGCATACCTCGGGACTCGCGCCGGGTTGCGTGCAGGGCAACGTGGCGATCCTGCCGCAGGCGCTGGCGGCGGATTTCCTGCGCTTCTGCCAGTTGAATCCGAAGCCCTGCCCGCTCATCGGCATGTCCGCGCCGGGCGACCCGGCGCTGCCGGCGCTGGGCGAGAACATCGACATGCGCACGGACGTGCCGCGCTACCGCGTGTTCCGCAAGGGCGAGCTGGTGGAGGAACCGACCGATATCAGCCACATCTGGCGCGACGACCTGGTGACCTTCATTCTCGGCTGCTCGTATTCCTTCGAGTGGGCGCTGCTGGAAGACGGCTTGACTATGCACCACATGGAAGAAGGCAAGAACGTGCCGATGTACAAGACCAACGTGCAAACGACGCCGGCCGGCCCATTTCACGGCCCGCTGGTGGTGTCCATGCGCTCGTTCAAGCCGGCGCAGGCGATCCGCGCCATCCAGATCACCTCGCGCTTCCCCGGCGTGCACGGCGCGCCGGTGCACATCGGACTGCCCGACAGCATCGGCATCCGCGACATCACCAAACCCGACTGGGGCGATGCCATTGACGTCCCCGCCGACGAGCTGCCGCTGTTCTGGGCTTGCGGCGTGACGCCGCAGGCGGTGGTCGCGGAGGCGAAGCCGGACTTTTGCATCACGCACGCACCCGGCTCGATGCTGGTAACAGACCTGAAGAACAGCCAGCTTTCCGTTTTCTAAAAGCTCCTGGGAGGGAGAACCATGTTGCGCATTCTGGGATTTTTTATTTCATTTGCACTTCTTTCAGGAACGGCCCAGGCGCAAAACAAGACCGAATTGCTGTGGCTGGGCCAGGCCGGCTTCCGCATCAAGACACCGGGCGGCAAGGTGATCGTGATCGATCCCTGGCTTCGCAACGGACCGAAGGCGCCCGCGCAATACAAGGACCCGGCCGCGCTCGGCAAGGTGGACCTCGTGCTGGTGACGCACGCCCACGTGGATCACCTTGGCGATGCGCCCGAGATCGCCAAGGCGAACAAGGCGATCCTCTACGGCCCGGCGGACATGATCACGCCGCTGGTCACGCTGGGCGTGATGCCGGCCGATCTTACGCACCGCTTCAACAAGTCCGGCTTCGTCACGCCGTTCGGCATCAAGATCACGGCGGTGAAGGCGGAGCATTCGTCGCTCATCCTGTGGAACAACCCGGCCACCGGCAAGAACGAATCGCACCCCGCCGGCGAAGCGGTGGGATTCATCATCCAGATGGAGAACGGCTTCAAGATCTGGCACATGGGCGACACGGGCCTCTTCCCCGACATGCAGTTCATCGCCGAGTACTACCAGCCGGACCTGGTGCTGATGCCGATCGGCGGCAACTTCACCATGGACCACGATGACGCGGCCTATGCGGTGAAGACCTGGGTCAAGCCGAAAGCCGTGATCCCGATCCACTACGGCACGAACCCGCTCGCCAAGGGCACGCTGGCCGGCTTCCAGGCCGCGCTGCAGGGCAGTCCGTACAAGGTTACGCCGATGACCGAGGGGCAGACGCTTGAGTTCTAGGATCGCCGCGCTCGTCCTCGCCGCCGCCTGCGCGTCGCAAACCTGGGCGCAGGGCTATCCGAACAAACCGATCCGCGTGGTGATCGGCTATGCGCCCGGCGGATCGGCGGATGCCGGCATCCGCCCGCTCGCGCGGGTGCTCGAGCCGCTGCTCGGCCAGCCGATCGTCATCGAGAACAAGCCCGGCAACGCCGGGGGCGTGGCGATGGAGTTCATCGCCAAGGCGCCTAACGACGGCTATACGCTGTATTACTTCGACAGCGGTCCGCTGACGGTGGCGCCGCACATTTCCAAAGTCGGCTACGACATCAACAAGTCGTTCACCGTGCTCGGTCATGTCTGCGGCAGCGGCAGCCTGCTGGTGGTGCATCCGGCCACGCCGTTCAAATCGATGGCCGACGTGGTGACGCTATCTAAGAAGGAGCCGGACAAGTGGAGCTACGGCACCTCCGGCGTCGGCGGCCCGCACCACCTCTCCGGCGAATACTTCAAGAGCGTCACCGGCGCGCAACTGCTGCACGTGCCCTACAAGGGCGGCGGACCGGCGATGACCGACCTGATGGGCGGCCAGGTGCCGATGCTGTTCTCCTCGCTCGGCCCCGCGGTGGGCGCGGTGAAGAGCGGCAAGATCCGCGCGCTCGCGGTCACCTCGCTCACGCGCTCGGCCGCGTTCCCCGACGTGCCGACGATGGACGAACTGGGCCTGAAGGGTTTCGATTCCAACGCCTGGTACGGCCTGCTCGGCCCCGCCGGCTTGCCGGCTGAAGTGGTGACACGCTGGTCTCAAGCGCTTGCCGCCGCAGGCAAGGACAAGGTCGGCATGGACGCGATCAACGCCACCGGCTGCGACGCCGAGATCCTGTCGCCCGCGGCGACAGTGGAGAAGATCAAGGTGGACGCCGCCAAGTGGGGACGCGTGGTGAAAGAAGCGAACATCAAGGCAGATTGAATGAGCGCTCTCAAGCCCACTGCCGTCTCAGCCCTCGCCAAGCACCTCGGCGCCACCGTCGAAGGCGACGCGAAAGTAATCGTCACCGGCGCGGCGCCGCTGGAAACGGCGACGGCGAGCGACCTGACTTTCCTGGGAAATCCCAGATATTCGGCACAACTGGCCGCCACCCGCGCCGGAGCGGTAATAGTGGATGCCAAAGCGAAGCGCCCGGCCAGCGGCTCGGTACTGCTGCGGGCGGCCAAGCCTTACCTGGCGTTCGCAAAAGCGCTGCAATTCATGCTCAAGCCGGCGCAGCATTCCCCGGGCGTGCAGGCAGGCGCGCACGTGGATGCCGCAGCGAAGGTTTCTCCAACGGCGACGGTAATGGCCGGCGCCTACGTGGGGCCGCAAGCGCAAATCGGGCCGCGCACGGTGATCTTCCCTAATGCATCGGTGCTCGCCGGTGCGCGTATCGGCGAGGATTGCCTGATTTACCCCGGCACCGTGGTGCGCGAGGACTGCGTGCTGGGAGCGCGGGTGATCCTGCACAACAACGTTTCCATCGGCGCCGACGGCTACGGCTTCGCCCAGGACGGCGCGCTGCACGTGAAGATCCCCCAGACCGGCAACGTGATGATCGGCGATGACGTGGAAATCGGCGCGAATTCCTGCGTCGACCGCGCCGCCATGGGCAGCACGCGCATCGGCCGCGGCACCAAGATCGTCAACCTGGTGCAGATCGGCCATGGCTGCCAGCTGGGCGAGGACGTGCTGATCGTCGCGCAGTCGGGCCTGGCGGGCAGCGCGGTGCTGGAAGACCGCGTGATCATCGGCGCGCGCGGCGGCGTGCTCGGCCACCTGCGCATCGGCGCCGGCACCATGGTGATGTCGCTCGCGCTCGTCACCAAGTCCCTGCCCGCGGGCATCGTCGTCTCCGGCAACCCCGCCCGCCCCCACCGCGAGCAGTTGCGGCGCGAGGCCCTGCTCAAGCGGATCGAGAAAAAAGGCGGGAAAGACGACTAGGCAGTCGTCAGCGCGTCACGACCTGATAGACAGCGCGCTCGAACGCATCGTAGGTTGCGAGCGCCCTGGCATCCGCGAACGGCAGGTACTGCATCAGGATCACCCCAGCGATGCCGCGGGCGGGATCGATCCAGAAGAAAGTGTTGTTGATGCCGCCCCAGCTCAGGCTACCGGGAGAGCGCTTGCCGGGCACTTGATCGGTCGTGATCAGGTAGCCGAGCCCCCACTTGTCGCGGCCGTCGGCGATGAAGGTGAAGTCGGCGCTGCGCGGCAGCGCGGACTTCAGCGCCGGCACCGAGACCGCGCCGATGTGGTTCTGGCCCATGAGCGCCACGGTCTCGGCTTTGAGAACGCGCGCGCCATCGAGCGCGCCGCCGTTCAGCCACATGCGCACGAAGCGCCCGTAGTCGCTTGCCGTGGATGCCAGGCCGCCGCCGCCGATCGGATTCGCGATCGCCAGCCCCGGCTGCGGCGACTGCAGCACGATGCCGCCGGTCATGCTGTCGCCGGCGCGCTGCTGCGCGGGCACCAGGCGCGAGGCCTTGCTCTCCGGCACGTTGTAGGACGTGTCGTCCATCTTCAGCGGCGCGAAGATGTGCTGGCGGAAATAGTCCTCGAGCTTCTGTCCGGAAACCACTTCCACCAGCCGCCCGCACACGTCGGTGCTCGTCGAGTAGTGCCAGCGCGTGCCCGGATCGAACAGCAGCGGTCCGCCGAAGGGATAGCTCTCGCCGGCGCGCGGCTTGAAGTCCCGCCAGATCGCGCTGGTGAACGGATACGCGAGGCCGGAGGTGTGCGTGAGGAACTGCCGGACCGTCGGCGCGCACTTCACCGGCCGTACCTTGTAGTCGCCGGTCTTCGGGTCGAAGGATTCGATGACCTTCGCATTGGCAAGCTCTGGCAGGTATTTCTCGGCCGGATCGTCCAGGCCGATCTTCCCCTGCTCGACAAGCTGCATCAGCGCCACCGAGGTGAAGGGCTTGGTCATCGAGGCGATGCGGTACAGCGCGTCGGGCTTCAACTCGCGGCCGCTCGCGAGGTCCGTCACGCCGAATGCGCCCTGGTACAGCACGCGGTCGCGGTTGACGACCAGCGCGATGACGCCGGGCACGTCCTTGCGCTCGACGGCCGAGCGCAGGATGGCTTCGATGGCTGCTGCCGCCGGGCCTACTGCGACACCCGCGGCAGCCACAGCGCCAGCTCCGGGATCAGCATCAGCACCACGATCGCCAGCACGTAGACCACGATGAAAGGGATCACGCCGCGGAACACGTCAGTGATGGGGCCCGGGGTTCCGCGCATCCCCTGCAGCACGTAGAGCACGGTGCCGTCGGGCGGGCTGATCAGCGCGATTTCGACCAGCATGGTGACGATCACGCCGAACCAGATCGGGTCGTAGCCCAGGGCTTTCACCACCGGGAAAATCACCGGGATGGTGGTGACGATCATGGAGAAGCCTTCCATGAACGTGCCGAGCGCCAGGTAGAAGCCGATGATCAGCGCCATGATCACCCAGGGCGGCACCGGCAGCCCGGCGACGAACTGGGCGAGCGCCTGCGGCACGCCGAGCGCGCCGAAAATGAAGTTCAGCACGTAGGCGCCGCACAGGATCAGGCCGACGAAAGCGGTGGTGTGCGCGGTCGCCTTGGCCGATTCGTCCAGCATCTTCCAGGAAAAGCGCCCGGAGAGGATGGCGAAGACGATCGCCGCCACCACCCCCAGCGCCGCCGACTCGGTCGGCGTGGCGAGGCCGGCGTAGATGGTTCCGAGCACGATCAGGATCAGGATCGCGGTGGGAATCAGGTCGATGAGGCCGAGCAGCTTCACCTTGAGCGGAATTTTCTCCGGCAGCGGCAGCGGATGCTTCAGGCCGTGCCAGAAGATCACCAGCGTGAACAGCAGCACGACGAGGATGCTCGGCCCCACCGCCGCCAGATAGAGCTGGCCGACCGAAGTCTCGGTGATCAGGCCGTAGACGATGAAAGTGATGCCCGGCGGGATCAGGTTGCCGAGCGCGCCGCCGGCGGCCAGCGACCCCAGCACCATCGCCGGCGAATACGCGCTCTGGCGGAAATACGGCAGCGCCACCGCGCCCATGGTGGCCGCGGTCGCCACGCTGGAGCCCGAGATCGCCGAGAACACGCTGCAGGAAAAGATATTGGTATGCAGCAGCCCGCCCGGCACGCGCTGAAACCAAAGGTTGAGCGATTTGTAGAGCTTGTCCGAGAGCCCCGCCCTGAGCATGATCTCCCCCATCAGCAGGAACAGCGGCACCGCCACCAGCACGAAATTGGTGGTCGGCTGCCACACCATCTGGCCGATGAAATCCCAGAACGGCCGGTCGGAGAACGCGAAGCCGGCGATGATGCCGAGGATGCCGAGCGCGGCGGCGATGTAGATGCCGGCGGCGAAGAAGGCGCAGAACAGGGCGATCAATATCGCGATCTGCGCCAGCGGCAGCTGCGCGAGGGAACCGCCGCCCATCAGCACGGCGACGACCGAGACGATCAGCAGAACAAACAGGAAGATGACCGCGATCATTTCTTCAGGTGCTGCGCCGAGCCGATCGCTTCCAGCGCCTCATCCGCTTCCTCCACATAGGAGCGCGGACCGGTCAGAAGTTCGATCGCCTCGATGTTCCGGCCTGGCAACAGCAGCGCCACTTCCAGCACGCGCAGCATCACCATCGCGCCGAACACGCCGATGCCGAACAGCCACAGCCCCTGCGGGATGACCAGCGGCGTCTTCAGCAGGCTGTTGTCGGTGGCCCTGAAATCCCAGGACTCCAGGGTGGTGTGCCAGGCGCCGTAGACCAGGAAGCCGGCGAACACCGCCAGCGAAGCGAGCGCGAGCCAATGCAGGTAGCCGCGGTACCGGGGCCGCACTTTCTGGACCAGGATGTCGATGCGCACATGGGTGCGCGCCTCGAGCGCGCCCGAGAGGCCCCAGGCGATGCCGACTCCGAGCATGTAGCCCGAGAGCTCGGTGGTGGATTGCGAGGAAAAGCCGAGGAATTTTCGTGCCAGCACGTCGAAGGTCACGAACAGCGCGCACAGCACGAACAGCCAGCCCGCGCAGCGGGTCATCCACCGCGCGAGCACGTCGATCAGCCGGTTGGCCCGGCTGACGACGTTCAGCATCCTAGTTCCCCCGGTACTTGACGCCCGTGAGCGGCGCGACGACGGCATTGAAGGTCTCGCCGCATTGCGCGCCGCAGCGCTTCACCCAGCTTGGCAGCACCACGTCGACCAGGATTTTCTTCGCCTGCGCGTTATCGGCCTCGCTGGGTTTCACCCAGGTCATCTTCCTGTCGGTCAGCAGGCTGAAGATCTTGCAGCCCGCGGCGTTGCCGGCGTTGCAATCGATGCCGTCCTGCGTGAGCTGGGAACCGAGCTTCCATTGCGCATCCTCGACCCTGGCGAAGTAGTCCTCGAGGAATTTACGCACCGCCGGGTCGAGCTTGTTCCACCAGGCGAGGTTGACCATGTAGCCCGAGATGCCCCACGAAGCGACCAGCGTGTAGAGGTGGCTGGTCACCTCGAACCACTTCTGCGCGTTGCCGGTGCCGGTGCCGGTCACCGCGCAATCCACCGTGCCGCGCTCCAGCGCCGTGTAGACCTCGCCGAAGGCGATCGCCACCGGCTGCGCGCCCAGCGCGTTGAGGAAATCCCCCTGCGAGGGGCCGGCAACGCGGATCTTGCGGCCCTTCAGGTCGGCGATGCCGTTGACCGGCTTCTTGCAAAAGAACACCTGCGCCGGGAAGGGGCTGGTGGCGATGATCTTCACGCCGAGCTTTTCCAGCTCCTTGTTCGCGGCCGGAAGCAGCGCATGGCCGGTACGCCTCACTTGCTCCATGCTGTCGTGCAGGCCCGGCAGGTCGAAACCGTCCAGCAGCGGCACGTCGCCCGACACTGTGGTGAGCGGCGCGCCGCCGATTTCCACCTGCCCCGAGCGCACCAAGCGGATCACTTCCGGCCCCTGCACGCTCATCTCGGGATAGCTCTTCAGGTTGATCTCGATGCGGCCGTTGCTGGCCGCGCCCATTTTTTCCCGCAGCATCGGCACGTCGACGTCCTTGTACTGCGGCAGCGCGGGCGAGAGTTGCGTCACCGCGGTGATGGCGACCTTCGGGCCGGCAGGAAGCGTTTGTGCTTTTGCCGCCTGAATGAATAAAAGCAGAAACGAAAGCGAAAGTAGTCGGATCATGGGTCGTATTTCACTCCGGAAATCGGCGCGACCGCCTGGTTGTAGATCTCCCCGCATCGGGCGCCGCAGCGCTTCACCCAGGAGGGCAGAACCGCGCTGGAAAACGCTTCGCGCAGTTTCTTCCGATCGGCGTCGGTTGCCTTGACCTGCACCATCGGCTTGTTCTTGACGAGCGTATTGATCCTGCAGCCCGCGGCATTGCCGATGTTGCAGTCGATGCCGTCCTGGCTCACCTCCGCGCCCAGCTTCCACTGCTCTTCCTCGACCGCGGCCATGGTCTTCTCGAGGAAGCCGCGCACCGCGGGATCGAGTTTGTTCACCAGGCGAGGTTGACGAAGTAGCCGGAGG
>JANXUV010000102.1 GCA_025356085.1 Betaproteobacteria bacterium | reverse complement strand
CTCTCGGTAATCGGATAGATCTTGATCGCCATGGCTAACTCTACTCCGCCGTGATGCCGACCGCCTTCACCACCGGCGCCCACTTCTCCACGTCTTTTCTAATGTACGCCGCGAACTCCTCCGGCGTGCTGCTCGCCGCCTCCGAGCCGCGCGATTGCATCCAGGACTGCATCGCCGGGTCCTTCAGCATCGCCACCAGCTCGCGGTTGAGCTGCGCGACGATCGCCGCCGGCGTGCCCGCCGGCACGAACAGGCCGAACCAGTTGTAGGTCTCGAAGCCCGCGATGCCGAGCTCCGACATCGTCGGCACCTCCGGCGCGTCGCGCCAGCGCTTCTTGCCCGTCACCGCCAGCGCGCGCAGCTTGCCCGCCTGCACCTGCGGCAGCGCCGTGTCGTTGAACATGAACTGGATCTGGCCGCCGAGCAGGTCGTTCAGCGCCGGGCCCGTGCCCTTGTAGGCGATGTGCGTCATCTGCGTGCCCGTGGCCGTCTTCAGCATCTCGCCCGCCAGGTGGCTCACCCCGCCCGCGCCCGTCGAACCGAAATTGAGCGCGCCCGGATTCGCCTTCGCCAGCGCCACCAGCTCGCCCACCGTCTTCGCCGGCACCGACGGATGCACCACCAGCAGCGTCTGGCTCTCCGCCACGATCGACACCGGCGCGAGATCCTTGAGCGGATCGAACGGCAGCTTCTTGTAGATCAGCGTGTTCAGGCCGACCGTGGCGTTGTTGCCCAGGTACAGCGTGTACCCGTCCGCCGGCGACTTCGCCGCCCGGTCCGCGCCGATGTTCCCGCCCCCGCCCGCGATGTTCTCGATCACCACCGGCTGCTTAAGCCGCTCCGCCAACACCCCGCCGATCTGCCTCGCCACCGCGTCCGTCAGCCCGCCTGGCGGGTACGGCACGATAATCTTGATCGGCTTTTCCGGCCACGCCGCGCCCGCGCCAAGCGCGCAGGCGGCAAGCAGGAATCCAAGTAGCAGACCAACGAATTTCATGGCCTGTGATGATACCGGCCCTCGCACGCTGTCATCCATTCAGCTGCGTGCCGCGTTCCACTAGTCATCGCATTGAATCGATGCCATGGCTCTTTTTTGATACACTATGCCCGCTCGCCTTCCGGTACTGCGTATCCGGTTCTTTCGCATGGCCGAAGGGCGGGAGCCGGTACGGGAATGGCTGAAGAACCTGCCAGCGGACGAGCGCAAGGCCATCGGAGACGATCTGCGAACAACACAGTTCGGGTGGCCGCTCGGAATGCCGCTGGTGCGCAATCTGGAAAGCGGCATCTGGGAGGTCCGCACCCGCTTGCCGCACCGCATTGCGCGGGTGCTCTTCACAACATTCGAGGGTGAAGCGGTATTGCTACACGGGTTCATCAAGAAGTCGCAACAGACACCGTTGGATGAACTACGGCTGGCAAGACGGAGAAAGCGCGAACTGACATGACGACGAAACGAAAAACCCATCCCCGCATCGGCAGCAACTTCGAAGACTTCCTGCGGGACGAAGGCCGTCTGGAAGAAGCGACTGCGGTCGCCATCAAGCGCGTACTCGCGTGGGAAATTCAGCGCGCCATGGACTCGGCCGGCGTGTCCCAGGCAGAAATGGCGCGCCGCATGAAGACCAGCCGCGCCGTCGTGCGCCGCCTGCTGGACGACAGCGATCCCTCCGTGACCCTCGCCACCATCAGCCGCGCAGCCCTGGCACTCGGCAAGCAGGTCAGGCTCAAGCTCGCCGCCTAGCCGGCAACGGAATTCAGGGAAATTGGGGACAGTCCACGTTTTCCCTGAAACTCAGGAATAGTGAAAACGTGGACTGTCCCCAATTTCCAGGTAGTTCATAAGTAATTGAAATTAATGGACTATTAATGAACGACTGAATTAAGGAGTGACTGTGCGCCCTCTTAATTCAATTTATCCGCAAAAATTGAATTAAAGGGGTTAGATTAGCCTCGGTTATTTCAATGAACCCGATTGAGTCCTCCGCCGGCAGGACGAAGAAGGAGCCCGAGGGGTACCTCGCATTCCATCCTAACCCCCTGCCCCCGCACCCCGCCTTCGCGCTGGACGAAGAGGGGGTGCTCGCGCTCGCGAACGCGGATCACTACCTGGGCCAGCTCGCCGGGAAAGCGCTTTCGATTCCCAATCCCGACCTCTTCGTCGGCATGTACGTGCGGCGCGAGGCGATCCTCAGCTCCGAGATCGAGAACATCTCCTGCACGCTCGACGAAGTGCTGCAGTACGAAGCCGAGGAGGATCACCAGGGGCACAACAAGGACGTGGAGCAGGTGGTGAAGTACATCCAGGCCTTCAACCAGGGACTGCAGCGGCTGCCGCAGGAAAAACTCAACGCTTCTCTGTTGAAGGATCTGCACGGCATCCTGCTCGCGGGCGAGGACAAGGGTAATCCCGGAATCTTCCGCCCGAAGCAGAACTGGATCGGCAAGGAGGGCTCGAGCGCGTTCGAAGCGCAGTACGTGCCACCGCCGGAGCAGCCGATGTTCCAGTCGATGGCGAACCTGGAGTACTTCATCAACGAGTACCAGAGCCCGATGCCGCCGCTCGTGCGCTGCGCCCTCGTCCACGCGCAGTTCGAGACGATCCACCCTTTCACCGACGGCAACGGGCGCATGGGCAGGCTGCTGATCGCGCTCATGCTTTCACACATGAATAAGCTGGCGAAGCCGCTGCTCTATCTGAGCCTCTATCTCCTGCAGAACCGGCGCGAGTACTACGAGTTGCTGATGCGCGTGCGCTCGCACGGCGACTGGCTGGCGTGGGTCAAGTTCATGCTGCTCGGCGTCGAGCTGACGGCGAAGGACGCCGTGGCCGTGTGCGAGAAGCTCCAGGTTCTCCAGCGCGACATGGAGAAACAGGCGGCAGGCCTACCCAAGGGCGCGGAGTTGATGAACGTCCTCTACCAGTACCCCGTCATCACGGCGAACGGCGTGCGACGGCATCTGGGCGGAACGCTCGCGACCGCGATCAGCCGGCTGAGGAGATTCGAGGCGTTGGGGATCGTTCGCGAAACCACCGGTCAGAAGCGCAACCGCGTGTACCGCTTCGACCGCTACGTCGAGATTCTTGATGCCGGATGGAGCGAACGGAAAGCAGCCGCTGCCGCGGCTAGCGCAACGCCGCGTTGATCTTCTCCAGCATCGCACTCCCCGGGCACAGCTCCTTCGCCCCCAGCGTGTTGAACGACGCCTCATAGGTGTTGAGGTGGGCGTGGAGGTCTTGTGAGTCCGGGTTGACGTAGAGCAGGCCGGTGAGGACCTCGCCCTTGGCGGCGGCCGAGGCGATCATGGAGGCGGCGTTGATCTTGTCGGTCGGGTCGTAGTCGGCGTGCAGCTTGCGCAGGCGCAGCATGCTGCCTTCGGCGCCGGCGGGGACTTCGATGACTTCGCCCGGGCCGTACTCGGTGTTGATGGCGTCGCGGCTCGGCCAGAAGTCGAGGCGGTTTACGGCCTCGTTGTGCTCGCGGATGTAGTCGTAGCTCTTGGTGCTGCCGTCGTGGTTGTTGAAGGCCACGCAGGGGCTGATGACGTCGATGAAGGCCGAGCCCTGGTGCGCGAGGCCGGCCTTGATGAGCGGCACGAGCTGCTTCTTGTCGCCGGAGAAGGAACGGGCCACGTAGGTGGCGCCCATCAGCAGCGCGAGCGAGACGGTGTCGATCGCCGAGTCGGTGTTGATGGTGCCCTTCTTGGCTTTCGAGCCCACGTCGGCGGTGGCGGAGAACTGGCCCTTGGTGAGGCCGTAGACGCCGTTGTTCTCGAGGATGTAGAGCATGTTCACGCCGCGGCGCATGACGTGGGCGAACTGGCCGAGGCCGATGGAGGCCGAGTCGCCGTCGCCCGAGACACCGAGGTAGACGAGGTCGCGGTTGGCGAGGTTGGCGCCGGTGAGCACCGAGGGCATGCGCCCGTGCACGGTGTTGAAGCCGTGCGAATTGCCGAGGAAGTAGTCCGGCGTCTTGGAGGAGCAGCCGATGCCCGAGAGCTTGGCCAGGCGGTGCGGCTGCACGTCGAGCTCGAAGCAGGCCTCGATGATGGCGGCGCTGATGGAGTCATGCCCGCAGCCGGCGCACAGGGTGGAAACCTTCCCCTCGTAGTCGCGGCGCGTGTAGCCGACCTTGTTCTTCTTCAGGGTCGGGTGGTGGAGCTTGGGCTTGGTGAGGTAGGTCATGCCGCTTTGT
>JANXUV010000097.1 GCA_025356085.1 Betaproteobacteria bacterium | reverse complement strand
GCGTAGGTGATGCAGGAGCGCGAGGGGGCGCCGTCGATTTCGATGGTGCAGGCGCCGCAGACGCCGTGCTCGCAGCCGAGGTTGGTGCCGGTGAGGCCCTGGCTTTCGCGCAGGAAGTCGGCGAGGTGGGTGCGCGGTTCGACTTCGGCCTCGACGCGGCGGCCGTTCACGGTGAGGGCGATCTGCTTCCTCACGGCCATTCCGGCGCCTTCTCGACCAGCTGCGCGCGGCGCTTGGTTTCGTCGTAGACGGAAAGCTCGGGGACGACGAACCGGTCGATGAGGAGCGCCTTGCGCGCGGCATCCAGCGACTTTTCTTCGTGGACTCTGCGGAACGCAGCGCGCAGCCGCTCGATCTCGTCGGGTTTCAGCGGCGCGGTGGCGATCAGCGGCGGCATCGGCGTGGGATCGGTGGCGGCGACCAGGCGCACCTGCGCGGCGAAATCTGGATCGCCCGCGCGGATGAGATCCCATACATAGCCGTCGAGCGGGCCGACGTCGATCTTGCCCGCGGCGAGCGCCCCGACGATGCCGCGCGCGTTCAGCAGGCCGCCGACGATCTTTTTGTACTTCGCCTGCGGGTGCTTGGTCAGCAGGGTGTAGCGGAAGGCGAAGTAGCCCGACTGCGAATCCTTGAGCGTGTAGCCGGCGACGCCTCCGAAGGTGTCTTCAATCGACTTGAACTTCGAGTCCGCGCGCACCGCAAGGTCGCTCATGTAGACGGACGTTCCGCCGTAGCGCGGCGGGCTGGGCCGCGGTGCCGCGAGGATGGTCGGCGCGGGCGAGCGCAGCGACGCCGGCAGGCCGCACATCTGGACCACGCCGAGGTCGGCGCGCGACCAGAGATCGGAAAGGAGCTTCGGCGGCGCATGCTCGACGAACTCCACCGGCACGCCGGCCGTCTTCGTGACCCAGCCGATGACGCTGCGCCAGGCCTCGGTCGAGGCCGGCGTCACGGAATACATGCGCGCGTTGGCAAGCATCAGTCGGCCTTGATATTCGCCTTCTTCACGACGTCGCCCCAGTGGTCGTACTCGCCCTTGATGCGCGCGGCGAGTTCGGCGCTCGATTCACCCGAAGGTTCAGCGCCCATGGCTTCGAGTTTCTCGCGCACGTCCGGCATCTGCAGGACTTTCGCAATGTCGGACTGGATTTTCGCGATGACTTCCTTCGGTGTGCCGGCGGGCGCCATCAGCGCGTACCACGACACCGCCTCGAAGCCGCGCAGGTCGGCGGCTTCGGCGATGGTCGGCACGCCGGGTAGCGCTGCGAGCGGCGCGCTGCTCGCGACGCCGAGCGCGCGCAGCTTGCCCGCCTTGATGTGCGGCAGCGCGGAGGGAACCTGCGCCACCATCAGCGTGATGCGGCCGCCGAGCAGGTCCTTCAGCGCCGGGCCGACGCCCTGGCAGGGCACGTGCACGATATCGAGGCCGAGGCGCAGCTTGAGCAGCTCCACAGCCACGTGCGCCTGGCTGCCGTTGCCCGGGGAAGCGAAGTTGAGCTCGCCGGGCTTCGCCTTGGCGAGCGCGATGAGGTCCTTGACGGTCTTCGCCGGCACGTCGGCATGCACGACCAGGACGTTCTGCACGGCGGCGATGCGCGTGACGGGGGCGAGATCCTTGAACACGTCGTAGTTCAGCTTCGTGTACATGTGCGGGTTCACGACCATGTTGCCGTTCGGCGCCGAGAGCAGCGTGTAGCCGTCCGGCGCCGCCCTGGCACCCGCTTCCATGCCGACATTGCCGGCCGCTCCGGGCCGGTTCTCGATCAGCATCGGCTGGCCCAAAAGCGCGCCGAGCTTGTCGCCCACCAGGCGCGGCATCAGGTCGGAGGCCCCGCCCGGCGCGAAGGGGACGATGATCTTCACGGGTTTATTCGGGAAGGTTTGCGCCAGACCCGTTCCGCTTGCGATCAACAATATCCAGATCAGTTTTTTCATTTCAGTTTCTCGACGGCGCGCTTCAGCGCAACCGCATGCAGCTGCTTGTCATAGGCATCCTTGCCGAGCGAAGAGACGTCGGGGTTGAGGTCGAGGAAGAGGCGCGGCGCGCCGCCGAGCGCGCCGACCACCGTGCGCGATTCCTTGCGCTCCGGGTCCGTCAGCGCCCCGCCGATGGCCTGGGGGAATTCGCCGGCCTTGCGGCAGAACTTCCAGTAGCCGAAGCGTGCCGCCTTCGAGCGCTTCGGGATGCGCACGGCCACGAGCAATTCATTTTCTTTTAAATCAACTTCAAATAAACCCGTAATAAAGCGTTCAAGACCAACCTCGCGCCGCCCGCCGGGGCCGGCGATGAGCGCCGTCGCGCCCAGCAGCGTCAGCGCGCTCGGCCAGTCGGCGGCCGGATCGGCGTGCACCAGGCTGCCGCCGATCGTGCCGCGGTTGCGCACCGCGCGGTAGGCAATGTTGGAGGCGACTTCGCGCATGAAACCGCCCGTCGGATCGGGCACCCGGCCGTCCTCGATCTGCGCGTGCGTGACGCAGGCGCCCAGCATTGTGTATTCGCTTTTTCCCGAAACGTCTTTCAACTCGGGAATGAAACGCAAATCCACCAGCAATGGGGGCTGAATGACCCTCAGATTCAGCATCGGGCCGAGCGACTGGGTTCCCGCCGCCGCTTTGCCGCCTTCGCCGAGAAGTTTTAATGCCTCCGAAACATCTTTCGGGCGAGCGTAGTCGAAGGCGCAGGCTTTCATTTGCGCGCCTTCATGAGGGCTTCGACGATGCGCCGCGGCGTGAGCGGCGATTCGGTGATCTCGACGCCGAGCGGCGCGAGCGCGTCGTTGACCGCGTTGGCGATCGCCGCCGGCGGCGCGATGGCGCCGCCTTCGCCGATGCCTTTCTGGCCGAAGCGCGTGTAGGGCGAAGGCGTTTCCATGTGATCGACGCGGATCGAAGGCACCTCGGTGGCGCTGGGCAGCAGGTAGTCGGCGAGGGTGGTGGCGAGCGGCTGGCCCTGCGCATCGAACGGCATTTCCTCGTAGAGCGCGGTACCGACGCCTTGCGCGGTGCCGCCGTAGACCTGGCCGTCCACGATCATCGGGTTCACCAGCACACCGCCGTCCTCGACGACGACGTAGTCGAGGATTTCGACCGCGCCGGTTTCGGTGTCCACGGCGACCTTGGTCGCGTGGCAGGCGTAACTGAAGGTGCCGGTGTCCACTTTCGCCTTGTAGCCGGCGGTGGCTTCCAGCCCGGCCGGGTCGATGTCGGCCGGCAGTAGCTGCGGCTTGCGGTACCAGACGTGGGCGACTTCCGAGAGGGAAAGACCACGGTCTGTGCCGGGTATTTTCACGGAATTATTTTCAAGAATTAAATCCTGAGCTGAAACTTCAAGAAGTTTCGCCGCGATTGCTTTCACTCGCCCGGCGATCACGTCGCAGGCCGTCGCCACGGCGCCGCCCGACATCACCATGCTGCGTGAACCCCAGGTGCCCGTGGAGTAAGGCGTCACGCCGGTGTCGCCATGGATCAGGCGCACGTTGTCCGGATCGACGCCGAGCACGGTGTTGGCCACCTGCGCCATGGTGGTTTCCATGCCCTGGCCGTGCGAGTGCGCGCCGATGCGCAGTTCCAGCACGCCGTCGGGCGTGAGGCGCGCGGCGCATTGCTCGTGGCCGGGCACCATCGGAATGCCCCAGCCGTGATAGACGGAGGTGCCGTGCGCGGCCTGCTCGCAGAAGATTGCGAAGCCCAGGCCAATGCGGCGGGTCGAGTCTTTGTTTTGTCGCTGCAAAGAACGAATTTCTTCAACACCAATAAGCTTGGCGGCCCGTCTCACCGCCTCCGGGTAGTCGCCGGAATCGAAGTGCTTTTTTGTGATGTTGTTGTACGGCATCTCGCCGGGCTGCACGAGATTGGCGAGGCGCACTTCGTGCGGCTCCATTTTCAGTTCGCGCGCTACTGCGTCCACCATCAGTTCGAGCGCGAAGCAGACGCCGGTGCGCGCGACGCCGCGGTAGGGCAGGATCGGCGCCTTGTTGGTCGCCACCGACCAGGTGCGGCAGCGGTAGCGCTCCATCTTGTAGGGGCCGGGCAGGATCGAGCTGACTTGGGCCGCTTCCAGGCAGGCCGAGAACGGGTAGGACGAGTAGGCGCCGGAATCCACCGTCGCCTCGCAGTCGATGCCGAGCAGGCGGCCCTTGGCGTCGGCGTACATCGATATATCGTAGTGGTGCTCGCGGCAATTGGCGTTCGCCGACAGCTGCTCGCGCCGGTCTTCGATCCAGCGCGTCGGGCGGCCGAGATGCCGGCACAGCCAGGCGAGGCAGACTTCCTCCGGCAACAGGATGCCCTTGTAGCCGAAACCGCCGCCGACGTCGGGCGCGATGACGCGGATCGCGCCCTGGTCGATGCCGAGGCACTCGGCCAGGCCGGCGCGGTTGATGTGCGGCATCTGCGCCGCGGTGTGCATCACCAACTGCCCGAGGCGCTTGTTCCACTCGCAGACCACGCCGCGCCCTTCCATGGGCGACATGTGCTGGCGGGCGGTGCGGATGGTTCGGCGGATTTTTACAAAAGAATTTTTTTCAAGAGCAGAAAGATCGTCATCAACAAGAGATTCAAGAAAGATATTGTCGCCCCACTCGTCGTGCACGAAGGCGGGCGGCTTGGTGCGCGCTTCGATCATGTCCACCACCGCGGGCAGTTCTTCCAGGTCCAGCTCGACCTGGTCGGCGAGATCCTCGGCCTCGGCGCGCGTCGCCGCCACGCACATGGCCACGAGTTCGCCGACCTGGCGGACTTTGCCGGAAGCCAGAACCGGCTGCTCGGAGGATTTGAAGCCCTTGAGGCTGGAATTCGCCCGGATGGGCTGAACGCCTTTCAGATCTTCCGCGCTGAAAACTCCAGGAAGTTTCTTGATCCCCTTGATTCTCGCGTGCGCCATCGGAGAACGCACGAAGGCCACATCCAGCATTCCCGCGAGCCGGATGTTGGCGACGAATTCCCCCTGGCCACGCAGGAAGCGCTTGTCTTCCTTTCTGGGAAGGCGGGCGCCTACTCCCTTCTGTGTCACGCCGCGGCAGCCAGCGGCGGCAGGATGGAAGCATCCGAGTCGTAGCGCTTGCCGGCGCGCAGGCAGAAGTACGGGCGCAGCATACGGTCGGTGCGCAGCCTGGTCTTTTCGTTGTCCTGCAGCGTCCAGCTGCCGCGCTCGTCGTGCAGCACCGAAATGTCGGCGCCGGCGCCGGGTTTCAGGTGCCCGAGTTCCGCTTCCATGCCGATCATCTGCGCCGGATGCGTGGTGACCATCGGCACGATCTGCTCGATCTTCAGCCCGAGCGCCAGCATCGAGGTCATCGCCGAGACCAGCGAAAACCGCGTCTGGCCGAAGAACATGTGCTCCTTGTCCGGATGCTCGTCGGGCGTCCCCCTGGGTTTGGGAACGCGCGTGTTGTAGCCGTGCATGTCGGCGCCGAGCGTGTCGGGCACGACGCCGGCATCGAGCGCGATGCGCGCCATCTTGTAGCTGAAGTGCGAGCCGTGGCCGACGTCGGTCTTGAGGCCCATCGCGAGCGCTTCCTTGACGATCGGATGCAGCCTGCCTTCGCGGTTGACGAAGCCGCCGGGATGGCGCGTGAACGGATGCGCGATGATGTCGCCGGCTTTCAGCAGCGGCACCACCTGCTCGAGGATGGTGTCGGGGTCCACGCCGTTGGCGCCGGATTCCGGCAGGCCCCAGAGCTGGCCGAAGTGGATGTAGAGCGGCAGGTTCGCCGTCTTCGCGATTTGCGCCGACAGGCGGATCACCTCGATGCCCCAGCGCGCGAAGCCGCCAAGTTCGGCGTGCGCCTTGAAGCCCTTGACGATGTCGAGGTTCTCCAGCGCCGCCTTCACCGTCGCATCCACGTCCACGCAATCCGGCTTGTAGAGCGCCGGATAGAAATGCCCCTCCATGCCGCCGACCAGGTAGGACGACAGGAAGGCGCAGCAGCGGCTCTTCTTCGCGTTGACGACGAATTCGCGGAACGCCGGCAGCGTCATGCACGACGGGCCGCCCTGGTCGATGAGGGTGGTCACGCCCGAGTGCACGCCGCACATGTCGGCCTCGAGGCCGAAGCGCCCGGTGACGTACTCGAAAACATGGGCGTGCGTGTCGATCAGGCCGGGCAGCACCAGCTTGCCCGAGACATCCACCGTTTCTTTCGCGCTGGAGGGCGCGATCGATGGCAGGACTGCCGCAATGCGGCCGTCTTTCACCGCCACGTCGTGAATGCCGTCCAGGTTCTGGGCCGGATCGATGACGCGGCCGCCGCGCAATACCAGGTCGTGGAGCATGCGCGGAATTCTAGACTTATTTTCGCGCGTGGCGCGCGAGGAAAGCGTTGATGTCCTCGATCTTGAGCTGCGGTTCGACGGGGTTGGGCTTGGAGCTCACCACCCGGTTCATCCAGTCCATGTTCTTCCGCATGCGCGCCACCACCGCCGGCCATTCCTTCGCAGTATGCCGTCGTGGATCGGGCAGGACGTGGCATTGGCCGCAGGCGAGGCGGAAAGATTCGGCCGCCGGCGCGTTGAGTTCGGGAACGCGCGCCGGGTCGATTTCCTTCTGCGCGTGCCTGTTCAGGTAAGCGATGATCGCCTGCTTCTCCCGCGCGCCGGGCGCTTCCACGCCGGCCATCATCTCCGCCATCAGCTTGCCCATGTTTCCCTTGCCTTCCATGCGCGGCACCATCCGCTCCACCACCGAAGGCCAGCGCTTCGCGCCGTGCATCGCCGGATTGGCGAGGTTGTGGCACTGCACGCAATAGCGTTTCGTCAGTTGCGCACCCGCCGACTGTGGCGCGGGCAGCATCGCCGGCGTGAAGCCGGGCGGAATGATGCGCTCGAGCATCGGCCCGTGCGGACTGCCTTTCCATGGTTCGTCCGCTTTTGCCGTTACTGAAAAAAGAAGCAACAGGAGGAAAAGGCTAAAGCGTGCCACTGCGATCCCCGCTGGAGAACCCGAGCAGCGGCTGCGTCACGCCGCGGCCTGCCGCCAGCACCTTGAACAGCTCTCCCATCTCGGCGGGCGAGAGCAGCTTCTGCACTGCCGACGCGGCGGGCAAATAGCGCCTTGCATCGTCCGGATTTTCGGCCGCGAGCAGGTCGGTGATGCCGCAGTTGACGAGAAACTGCGCCTGGCTGGCATATCCGAGGATTTCCAACCCGCCTTCGGTCGCGGCGCGCGCGAGCGCGCTGAAGTTCACATGCGCGGTGATGTCCTGCAGGCCCGGCAGGTAGAACGGATCGCCGTGCGCGTGATGGCGATAGTGGCAGGCGAGGGTGCCGGTCGAGCGCTGCGGATGGAAGTATTCGCGCGCCGGAAAGCCGTAGTCGATGGCGAAGATCGCGCCGCGCTCGAGGAAGCGGCCGAGCGAGCGCATCCACAATGGCCCGAGCAGGCCGAGTTCGCTTTCGTAGCGGCCGGACGGGGGAATTTCCACTTCAATCCGGCTTGCATGAGTAAAGACACGTCCGCTCGCAGGCCGGTCGGACCAGGCAAGCCGGCCTTCGTTGGCGCAAACGCCACGCTCCATGATGCCCGCGCGTGTCCATGCAAGCGCATGCACGGGCATCGCATCCAGGACCTCGTTGGCGAGCATTACCCCACGGAAATTGCGCGGCAGCTGATCGAGCCACAGCACGTTCTTGCCCAGCCGCTGCTGTTGGCGCTGCTTCAACTCGGAACTGGTTTCCAGAATGAAATAAGGAACGGAAAGATCGCCGAGAATGGATGCCGCAAGCGCTCCCGTGCCCGCGCCGAATTCAAGAATCGCTTCGCCCGGCTCGAGGATCTGCCCGATCTGGCGCGCGATGGCGCGTCCGAACAGCGGCGACATTTCGGGCGCGGTGACGAAATCGCCGCCCGGGCCGAATTTGCGCGCGCCGGCCGCGTAGTAGCCGAGGCCCGGTTCGTGCAATGCAAGCTCCAGGTAGCGCGCGAAGGAGATCCAGTTGCCGGCCGCCGTCAGCTCCGCGCCGATCCGCTCGAGCAGCGCGCGGCTGGAGGCGAGCGCCTGCGGTTCCGGTGCGGGCAGTTCTGCGGGGCCGCAGTTTGCAAGCATGCGGGTGAATTTACCCTAGAATCCCCGCCTGCCATGGACGCTGACCTGCAGGGGAAAACCGCTCTCGTCACCGGCGCCGCGCGGCGCATCGGCGCGGCGATCGCGCGCCGCCTGCACGCGGCCGGCGCGAACGTCTTGCTGCATTATCGGGGCTCAGAAACCGAGGCGGCGGCATTGGAAAATGAACTCAACGCAGCGCGGGCCGGGAGCGCGCTGCGGGTGAAGGCGGACCTGCTCGCACCCATCGCGCCCAAAGCCCTGGTGAGCGCGGCGCTGGAACGCTTCGGGCGACTCGATGTGCTGGTGAACAACGCGTCCACTTTCTATCCCACGGCCATCGGCGCCATCGAGGCCGGGCACTGGGAGGAACTGGTGGGCGCGAACCTGCGCGCGCCGCTGTTCATCGCGCAGGAAGCCGCCGCCGAGCTCGCAAAACAGAAAGGTTCCATCGTCAACATCGCCGACATTCACGCCGAGCGGCCGATGAAGGGCTACGCGGTCTACAGCATCGCCAAGGCGGGCCTGGTCGCGATGACCCGGGCGCTGGCGCTGGAGCTCGGACCGGCGGTGCGCGTCAATGCAGTGGCGCCGGGTGCGATCGCCTGGCCGGAGGACGGGCAGTTCCCGCCGCCCGAGCGCGGGCGCATCGTCGGCAGCACGCCGCTCGCGCGCCTCGGTTCGCCCGAGGAGATCGCCCGGGCGGTACACTTTCTCGCCACGGCGCCCTTCGTCACCGGCCAGGTCCTCGCGGTGGATGGCGGGCGTTCGGTATATCTCTAGATGAAAGACGCGCGCAAAGAAAGCCACGAGACCAACAAGCTCGCCAAGCGCATCCGCCGCCAGGTGGGCGAGGCGATCGCCGACTTCAACATGATCGAAGAGGGCGACCGCATCATGGTCTGCCTCTCGGGCGGCAAGGATAGCTACGGGATGCTGGACATCCTGATGTCGTTGCGGGAAAAGGCTCCGGTTGATTTCGACCTGATTGCCGTCAACCTCGACCAGAAGCAGCCAGGCTTCCCGGAGCGCGTGCTGCCGGAATACCTGGCAGCGCTCGGCGTGCCGTTCCGCATCGTCGAGCAGGACACGTACTCGGTGGTGAAGCGCGTCGTCCCCGAGGGCAAGACCATGTGCGCGCTGTGCTCGCGGCTGCGCCGCGGCGCGTTGTACCGCATCGCCGGGGAACTCGGCGCCACCAGGATCGCGCTCGGCCACCATCGCGACGACGTGCTGGCGACCTTCTTCCTCAACCTGTTCCATGCCGGCACGCTGAAGGCGATGCCGGCCAAGCTGCTGTCGGACGACGGCAAGCACGTGGTGATCCGCCCGCTGGCCTACGTCGCCGAAGAAGATCTCGCGGCCTACGCGGAGGCGAAAGCGTTCCCGATCATTCCCTGCACCCTGTGCGGCTCGCAGGAGAACCTGCAGCGCAAAGTGGTGGGCCGGATGCTCAAGGCCTGGGAGAAAACCGAGCCGGGCCGCATTTCGTCCATCTTGCGCGCGATGACCGATGTGCGGCCCTCGCAACTGCTCGACCGCAAGCTGTTCGACTTCGCCGGCCTGAAGCCGGGCCCGGGCAAGGACAAGCGACCTGTCAGCGTGGTGCAGTTCAGGAAACTCGGCGAGCCGTTGTTCGCGGAGTGACCCGGTGATCCGTACCGGCGAGCCGGACGAGGCGGTCGACGCGTTGCTGGCGCGTCTCGGCAAGCACGTCGCCTGCGCCACGCCGCTGGGCCTGGGCAAGCCGGCGCCTTTGCTCAATGCACTGTATGCGCGCGCCGCCGGCGATGCTCGGCTGCGGCTGTCGATCTTCACCGCGCTGTCGCTGGAAGTGCCGCACGCCGAGGGCGACCTGGAGCGCCGCTTTCTCGGGCCCTTCGCCAAGCGGATGTTCGATGGCGTGCCGTCGCTCGACTACCTGCGCGACCTGCGCGCGGGCGCGCTGCCCGCCAACATCGAGTTGAACGAGTTCTACTTCCGGCCCGGCGCGATGCTGGGCGTGCCGGCGGCGCAGCAAAGCTACATCAGCAGCAACTACACCCATGCCGCGCGCGACATGCTGGCCCGGGGCGTGAACGCGGTCCTGGTGATGGTGGCCGAACGCGGCGGGCGCTACAGCCTGTCCTCCAACCCCGACCTGACGCTGGACGTGGTGGCCGGAATGCGCGCCGGCGGCGCGGCCTGCGCGGTCGCGGGCATGGTGAACCGCAAGCTGCCGTTCATGGCCGGCGACGCGGAAGTCGGCGCGGACTATTTCGACGTGCTGGTCGATGCGCCGCGCCTGGAGCACCGGCTGTTCGGCGTGCCCAATCCGCTCGCCGATCCGGCGGATCATGCCATCGGGCTGTACGCGGCGGCGCTGGTGAAGGACGGCGGCACGCTGCAGCTGGGCATCGGCTCCCTGGGCGACTCGGTCGCGCACTGGCTGCGGGTCCGGCACGCGCAGCCGGCGGCATTTGCGGCGGGCACGGCGGCGCTGGCCCTCGATCGCCATCGCGCGCTGATCGAGCGGGAGGGCGGCCTCGGCCCGTTTGCCGAAGGCCTGTTCGGTTCCAGCGAGATGTTCACCTGGGGGCTGATGTCGCTGTACCTCGCGGGCGTGATCCGGCGGCGCGACGACCAGGGCCATGTGCTGCAGGCCGCTTTTTTCCTCGGCCCGGAGGCGTTCTACCAGGCGCTGCGCGACCTGCCGGAGGACGAGCGGCGGCTGTTCCGCATGACGTCGGTGGCGCGCATCAACGATTTCTTCGGCGAGGAGGCGGCCGCGCGCCGGCGCCTGCGCGACGCCCGTTTCATCAACATCTGCCTGAAGGCGACGCTGTTCGGCGCGGTGGCCTCCGACGGCCTCGAGGACGGGCGCGTGGTGAGCGGCGTCGGCGGCCAGTACAACTTCGTCGCCATGGCGCACGAGCTGGCGGGCGCCCGCTCGATCCTGCTGCTGCGCGCGGTCCGCGAAGCCGGCGGCGAGGTCGAATCGAACATCGTGTTCAGCTACGGGCACGCCACGATCCCGCGCCACCTGCGCGACATCGTGGTCACCGAGTACGGCATCGCCGACCTGCGCGGCCGGACGGACGCGGAAGTGGCCGGCGCGCTCATCGGCATCGCGGACCGGCGCTACCAGGCGCCTCTCGCCGCGCGCGCCATCGCGGCCGGCAAGCTGCCGCGCGGCTGGCGGGTGCCGGCGGCGGCGCTCGGCAATACGCCGCAGGCGCTCGCGGACCGGTTGGCGCCGCTCGGCCGGCAGGGGCTGCTGCCGGCCTTTCCCCTCGGCACGGATTTCGATGCCGGCGAACAGCGCCTGGTGCCCGCGCTGCGCTGGCTGAAGGAAAGCGCTTCGCATTGGCGCGGCCGGGCGGCCATTGCCGCCGGACTGGCCGGCGCGTCGGCCGCGCCCGGGGACGCGCCCGCGCTCGCCCGCATGGGCCTGGATGCGCCGCGCGGCCTGCGCGAGCGGCTGCTGCGCCGTCTGGTGGTACTGTCGCTGCAGCGGACGGCGTGACGCAGATGCGCAGACGAAATCGATTTCGAATGGCGGGGTGGATCCTGATCGCGGGGCTGGCAGTGCTGCTCTTGAACCCGGTGGGCCGCTCGGCGGCGCAGGACTGGCGCACCGCCAGCCACGAGCCGGTGGGCCTTGCGCCCGATCCCGCGGTCACGCGCGAAGCGGTGGTGCAGGTCTACGGCGCGCGCACCTGGGGCTGGCGCGGCAATTTCGGCGTGCATACCTGGGTGGCGGTGAAGCCGGTGAACGCCGAGGCGTACACGGTCTACGAAGTCATCGGCTGGCGGCTGCGCTGGGCCGATTCGGTGGTGGCGATCCACACCCGCGCGGCGGACGCGCGCTGGTTCGGCAGCCTGCCCGAGCTGTACGCGGACAAGCGCGGCGAGGAAGCCGAAAAACTGATCCCGCGCATCGATGCGGCGGCGCGCGCCTATCCCTACGCGAACGAATACACCGCCTGGCCGGGGCCGAATTCCAACACCTTCGTCGCCTGGATCACGCGCGCAGTGCCGGAACTGCGCGTCGACCTGCCGCCGACCGCGATCGGCAAGGATTACCTGAGCCACGCGTTGCTTGGGACGGCGCCCAGCGGCAGCGGGCTGCAGTTCTCCATCGCCGGGCTGTTCGCGCTCACCGCCAGCGGCGTCGAAGGGCTGGAACTGAACCTGCTCGGCCTCACCTTCGGGATCAATCCCTTCGATCCCGCGCTGAAGCTGCCGTTCGTCGGCCGGCTCGGTCCGGTGCGCCGCCTCGGGGATTCATGAAAGCCTTGCTGAAATTCTGCGCCGTGGTCGACGGCGTCAACGAGCGCATTGGCCGCTGGGCCTCGTGGCTGACGTTGATCGCGGTGCTGGTGTGCACGGTCAATGCGCTGGTGCGCTATTCGCTGCACATGAGCTCCAACGCCTGGCTGGAGCTGCAGTGGTACCTGAACGCGGGCATGTTCCTGCTGGTCGCGGCCTACGCGCTCAGGATCAACGCCCATGTGCGCATCGACGTGATCGCCGGCAAGCTCTCGCCGCGCGCGCAGGCCTGGATCGACGTCTTCGGCGGCCTGTTCTTCCTGCTGCCGATGGCGCTGATCATCGCCTGGTATTCGTGGCCGTCGCTGGTCAACTCCTGGAACATCCAGGAGATGTCGTCCGATTCGGGGGGCCTGATCCGCTGGCCGATGCGCGTGCTGATCCCCGTCGCCTTCGTGCTGCTGGCGCTGCAGGGCGTCTCCGAGATCATCAAGCGCTGCGCGTTCCTCGCCGGGCGCGGTCCCAACCCGGCCGCGCATTCGGGCGAACCGAAGCGGGAGGGCGCCTGATGCCGCACGAGCTGATGGCGCCCCTCATGTTCGGCGGCCTGGTGGTGATCCTGCTGCTCGGCTATCCCGTCGCTTTTTCGCTGTCGGCCACCGGCCTGCTGTTCGGCTTCATCGGCATCGAGATGGGCCTGCTGCAGCCCGCGCTGCTGCAGGCGCTGCCCGAGCGCGTGCTCGGCATCATGGCCAATTCCACGCTGCTGGCGATCCCGTTCTTCACCTTCATGGGCCTGATCCTGGAGCGCAGCGGCATGGCCGAGGAGCTGCTCGACACCATCGGCCAGCTGTTCGGCGCGATCCGCGGCGGCATCGCCTACGCCGTGGTGTTCGTCGGCGCGCTGCTTGCCGCGACGACAGGCGTGGTGGCCGCCTCGGTGATCGCCATGGGCCTCATCTCGCTGCCGGTGATGATGCGCTACGGCTATTCGAAGCGCCTCGCGACCGGCGTGATCGCCGCCTCCGGGACGCTGGCGCAGATCATCCCGCCCAGCCTGGTGCTGATCATCCTCGCCGACCAGATGGGCGCCTCGGTGGGCGACCTGTACGAAGGCGCGCTGATCCCGGGGCTCACGCTGGCGGGCTTCTATGCGCTGTACGTGCTGTTCATGTCCATCGTCAAGCCGGAATCGGCGCCGGCGATGCCTCCGGAGGCCCGCACGCTGAAGGGCGGGGCGCTCGCCTGGCGCGTCGCCACCTGCCTGGTGCCGCCCGTGGTGCTGATCTTCCTCGTGCTCGGCACCATCTTCCTTGGCGTCGCCACGCCGACCGAGGGCGGCGCGATGGGCGCCTCGGGCGCCATCCTCCTCGCGCTGATGAAGCGCAAGCTCGACTGGACGCTGATGCGCCAGGCGGTCGAGTCGACCGGCACGATGACCAGCTTTGTGATCTTCATCCTGATCGGCTCGACCGTGTTCTCGCTCGTGTTCCGCGGGGTGGACGGCGACCTCTGGGTGGAGCGGCTGCTGAGCGACCTGCCCGGCGGCGCGCTCGGTTTCCTGATCGTCGTCAACGTGATGATTTTCCTGCTGGCGTTTTTCCTCGACTATTTCGAGATCGCCTTCATCATGGTGCCGCTGCTCGCGCCGGTGGCGCAGAAGCTGGGCATCGACCTGGTGTGGTTCGGCGTGCTGCTCGCGGTCAACATGCAGACCTCGTTCCTGCATCCGCCGTTCGGCTTCGCGCTGTTCTACCTGCGCAGCGTGGCCTCGAAGGACATCAAGACCACCGACATCTACTGGGGCGCGGTGCCCTTCGTCTGCATCCAGGTGCTGATGGTGGCGATCGTCATCGCCTTCCCGGGCATCGTCACCAGCAACGTCACGAAGGCCTCGACCGAGGTGAAGGGCTCCGGCGCCGACGAGTTGCGGCGCCAGCTGCAGCTGCCGGGGGCGCCCGACGCCGCGCCGGCGGAACCGGGCGGCGCGGACGCGCAGAAGAAGGAAGGCGACAACGAGGATCCGGCCGCCGCCATCGACCGGATGCTCAAGCAGCAGAAGTAGGGCCTACTTCTTTCCGGGCACCGGATCGGGCGTGTTGAGCAGGAAGGTGGTGAGCGTCTGCTCGGCGACGCGGTGCCAGAGGAATTCGTCCTGGCGGAATTTCTTCCACGGTTCATAGATCTTCTTCCACGACGGGTTCTTCGCCGCCTCTTCCTCGTAGAGCTCGAAGGAGGCCTTGTGCGCGGCCTTCATGATCTCCGGCGAGAAGGCGTGCAGCTTGACGCCGTTCTTCACCAGGCTCTGCAGCGCCTTGGGGTTCTTGAAGTCGTACTCGGCCATCATGTCGAGGTTGGCCTCGTAGCAGGCGGCTTCCAACGCCGCCTGGTATTCCTTCGGCAGCTTCTCCCACTCCTTGATGTTCACGAACATCGAGTACATCGAGCAGGCTTCCCACCAGCCGGGATAGTAGTAGTGCGGGGCGATCTTGAAGAAGCCGAGCTTCTCGTCGTCGTAGGGGCCGACCCATTCGGCGGCGTCGATGGTGCCGCGCTCCAGCGCCGGGTAGATGTCGCCGCCGGGAATCTGCTGCGGCACCGCGCCCAGGCGCGACATCACCTCGCCGCCCAGGCCCGCGATGCGCATCTTCAGGCCCTTCAGGTCGGCCACGGTCTTCACTTCCTTCCTGAACCAGCCGCCCATCTGGCAGCCGGTGTTGCCGGCCGGGAAGGAGATGATGTTGAAGTCGCGGAAGAACTCGCGCACCAGCTGCAGGCCGCCGCCCCAGTAGATCCAGGCGTTCTGCTGGCGCTGGTTCATGCCGAAGGGCAGCGTGGTGTCGAAGGCGAAGGTCTTGTTCTTGCCGACGAAGTAGTACGAGGCGGTGTGCGTGCATTCGACGGTGCCCTGCTGCACGGCGTCCACGGTGCCGAAGGCCGGCACGATTTCGCCCGCGCCGAACACGCGGATCTGGAATTTGCCGCCGGTGATCGCGGCCACGCGCTTGGCGATGACTTCGCCGCCGCCGTAAATCGTATCCAGGCTCTTCGGAAAGCTCGAGGCGCAGCGCCAGCGCACCTCGGGGAGCGATTGCGCGATGGCGGGGGCGGCAACTGCCGCTGCGGCTGCGCCGGCGGCGCCGGTGATGAACTTCCTGCGGTTGGATTTCATGGCGACGGCTCCCTGGGGTTGGACGAGAGCCAACTTACGAGAAACGCAGCGCCCTGTCCATGATCCCGCTAGGCGGGCGCGGGGACCGGCATGGGCTTTGCCTCACGAATGGGCAGATTGACGAGCGCTGCACCAGCGGAGAGCGCCATGTCGGCGTACCACATCCACAGGTAGTTGCCGATGCCCTCGTAGGCGAGGCCGCCCAGCCAGGCGCCGAGGAAGCCGCCGATCTGGTGCGACAGCAGCGTCATGCCGAACAGCGTGGCAAGGAAACGCACGCCGAAGAGCTTGCCCACGATCGATGCCGTCGGCGGCACGGTTGCGAGCCAGGTCGCGCCGAGGCCGGCGGCGAAGATGTAGAACGTGAGCGCGGTTTTCGGCGCCGCGAGGTAGAGCGCGATCAGCAGCGCGCGCGAGCCGTACATCCAGGCGAGGATGTACTTGCTGCGGTAGCGCGCGGTCGCGAAGCCGGCGCCGAGGCTGCCCGCGATGTTGGCGAGGCCGATGATCGCGAGCGACCAGCTCGCCACCGTCGGCGGCAGGCCGCA